>JBOHPM010000233.1:0-5642 GCA_050731715.1 Candidatus Rokuibacteriota bacterium | reverse complement strand
CACCTTGAACTGTCGCGCCAGCTCGGCGGCGCTCATCTCCAGCGCCCTCAGTTCCTGGGTGAGGTGATCGCCGGGATGAATCGGGATGCGTGCCATCTCTCGCTCTCCCCTAGTGGTAGTCGAGGATTGTCATCGGCCGCCCCATACTGAGCCACCCGGGTCGGGCAAGCTGAGCCACCCGGGGTCACCCAAACTGAGCCAGGCAGGGTCGCCCATCGTGAGCCACCCAGGGGCGGCCATCGTGAGCCACCCGGCGGGACGTGACCGGATTTCCTTCGTGAACCCCGAGACGTCGTGCGTCGCTCTCGGTAGCCCACTACCGGAGGTGTCGCATGGCGGGACGGAGGAGTCCGGTGACCGACATCCGCGAACTGATTCGCCGCCTGGAGCGAGGCGAGCCGGACCGGCGCATCGCCCGCGATCTCGGCGTGAGCCGTAACACCGTGGCCCGCTACCGCCAGTGGGCGACGGACCAGGGATTCCTCGCCCCCGGCGCCCCGCTGCCCGAGCCCGCGACCTTGGCCGCATTGCTCCCGCCCGCCCCGCTCGAGCGCCCCGCCCACGAGCAGTCGTTGGTCGAGCCGTTTCGCGAGCGCGTCAAGACGCTGCAGAAGGAGGGTGTCGAGGGCCAGGCGATCTGGCAGCTGTTGGTCGATGAGCACGACTTCGTCGGCAGCTACTCCTCGGTGAAGCGCTTCCTGCGGCGCCTGGCGCCCCCGGAGGTCCGCGCCATGCTGCGCCTGGAGGTGGATCCGGGGGAGGAGGCGCAAGTCGACTTCGGGTATGGCGGGACGTTTATCGATCCCGAGACCGGCCACCTGCGCCGGGCGTGGGCGTTCGTGATGACGCTCTCGTGCAGTCGCCATCAGTACGCAGAGCTGGTGTTCGACCAGACGATCGCCACCTGGGTCCGGCTGCACCGCGCCGCCTTCGAGTTCTTCGAGGGTGTGCCGCGGCGGGTCGTCCTCGACAACCTCAACGCGGCGATCGTGCGCGCGGCGCTCTACGATCCCGAGGTCCAGCGCAGCTATCGCCAGCTCGCCGAGCATTACGGCTTCCTCATTGCGCCCTGCCGCCCGCGGACGCCTCGGCACAAGGGCAAGGTCGAGCAGGGTGGGGTCCACTATGTCAAACGCAACGCGCTGGCCGGCCGCACCTTCCGCGATCTCCACGACGCCAACCGGCACCTGCGGCGCTGGTGTCTCGAGATCGCCGGCCACCGTGTGCACGGCACGATCAAGCAGCGTCCGCTCGACGTGTTCACCCAGGTCGAGCACGCGGCCCTGCAGCCCCTGCCGCCCACGGCGTGGAGCTGACGGAATGGAAGCGGGCCAAGCTGCACCCCGACTGCCACGTCATCTTCGCCGGCGCCTACTACTCCGGCCCGCACCGCCTCATCGGCGAGCGGCTCTGGGTGGGCGCCACCGCGGAGAAGGTGGAGCTCTTCCACGAGTACACGCTGGTCGCCACGCACCGCCGGGCGCGGCCCGGCCAGCGCCGCACGCTGCAGGACCATCTGCCCCCGGACAAGGTCCAGTTCCTGATGCAGACGCCGACCTGGTGCCGCGAGCGCGCGGCCGAGGTCGGGGCCGCCTGTACGGAGTTCATCGAGACGCTGCTCGGCGACCGTCCGCTCGATCGGCTCCGCAGCGCCCAAGGCGTCCTCCGGCTCGCCCAGCGCTTTGGCCCCCCGCGTCTGGAGGCCGCGTGCGCCCGCGCCCAGGCGGTGGGCGAGTATCGCTACCACACGATCAAGACCATCCTGACGAAGGGCCTCGATCAGCAGCCGCTCCCCGCCCTCGTCCCCACCGCGCCGGCGGCGCCGGCCCCCATGCCGCGGCACGCCCGCCCCTGGACCGCCTTCTTCCCCGACCCCGGTGCTGAAGACGGGAGGTCCCCCTCATGGAACTGACTCATCAACTCACCCCGATGCTCCGCACCCTCCGCCTGTCCGGGATCCTGGAGACCCTCGAGCTCCGGAATCGGCAAGCCGTCGAGCAGCAGTCGTCCTTCGTCGAGTTCCTCACCATGCTGCTCCACGACGAGGTCGAGCGCCGCGCCCAGAAGAATCTGCGCCTGCGCCTGCGGCGCGCCGCGTTCGATCCCACCAAAACGCTCGAGGGCTTCGACTTCAGCTTCAATCCGAAGCTGAACAAGGCCCAGCTCTTCGATCTCGCCACGTGCGCGTTCATCGAGTGCCTGCCGGCGGAGCCGAAGCAGATTCTCGAGAAAGGCTTCTTCGTCGCGAGAGGACCGCGCCGAAGACCTCGGGGATGTGCCAGGTGTGAACACACGCTGGGCTCAGTCGGACGTTGCAGAGCTTTTGTCCAGGGCGAATGTGCACCGCAATCCTGAATGGCCGCGTACCCTCACGCAAGAGCCGCGGGACGTGATTCGCCGTACCCGAGCGCACCTTCAGAACATTGCCGAGCGGGACAGTCCGGCTGGGCGCTATGGCCCAATCCGGGATAGGCTGCGATCCCTTTCGAGCGACCAAGAGAATTCGCTTTCGGCGTTGAGGCAGCCCCGCAAGACCCGCGTCAAGCCGCATTGTCCGGCATTGATATCCGTTCCTGCGGAGGCGCGCTTCCACGGTCTTCCAGCGAGACGCGGATCTCGCGAGAGCTCCCGGAACGTTTTCAAGTAGCATCAACCTAGCACCGAGAGAAATCGCGATATCGACTGGAACCTCGAGCAGACGGTTGCGCGGATCCCGGGGACCTCTTGGTCCTAAGGTCGAGAACCCCTGGCACGGAGGGCCAGCGAGAACGACATCGACGTGTCGCGGCAGCGTTAGGGTTCTCCAGTGCTCAAGATCGGCGATCTCGGCATTCCGCGACTCAAAGTTCGAGTTGTAGGTCTGTACCGCATACGGGTCGATGTCAAAGGCGCCGACACACCGATAGCCAACGGTCAAGAAACCGAGGTCGAAGCCACCGCACCCTGAAAAGAGGCTGAGGTAGCTGGGTGCTGACGAGATCCCTCGCCTCAGGCGCCCCTCCCGAGCGAATCAGACTGAAAAACCCCAGGATTTTACTACAGTTTTCCTACGATACGCTGGCAGGACTACGACGGAGGGCCCCTGTGGGCGGCGCGCCCGAAGCCCTTCGCGTCGACGATACGCAGCTCCTTTGTTTTCGAGGGGGTTACCTGACGGCCGGAGCGCCTGGGCGTAACCCGGACTCGGCGCAGTCTGAACTTACGCGAAGTGCTGTGCGGCCATAATCCGATGGGCGTTGATTCGCTCGAGCGGGTAGCCGATCCGTAGGGAGCGCCCGGCGTACCAATCGAAGTAGGACTAGACGCGCGTCTGCAGGGCGGCCCACATCCGCTGGACGGCTTGGTTGCCGAACTCGTCCCTGCGCCACCCACGGTCGTGCAGCGGCTCCTCGCCGGCGGGCGCGACCCGGGCCGACTCGTGCACGCACACGCCGAACGGTCGCGCCTCCGCCTCCGCCTCGGCGACGTACGCCTGGACTATCGGCGTGCCGAGGAGATGGAGTCCCGGTACCGACCGACTTCCGCGACAGCGGCGAGCACCGCCGGAGGAACGTCGCCGCCGTGGATCGAGGTCCCGAAGGCGAGGCTGCCGCGCACGAGGAAGCGGAAGCAGTTACTCCTCGGGTGCCGTTGAACTCGGCACCGAGGGCGGCGAAGACGGTTCGTTCAGCATGTCCGCCTTGCCGAGGGCTGCGTCATCGAAGCCGCCCATGACAGGGTAGAAGCGGACTCGCTCGCGCAGCGCCCGGAACGCGGCGAGGTGACGCTTGAACTTGAAGTTCGCGTTGGTGTGCAGGGACGTCGACAAGGGACGCCTTCGTGCCCATCACGTCAACCCACGCAACGTACTGCTCGACGGTGCGGAGGAAGCCCGGCAGCGTTGAAGAAGAGCGGTGTCAGCAGACGATGGGGCGGTGCGTGTTGCCGGAAGGCCGCCTCGTGTCTCAAGGGCGGGCGAGGCGTTGCTCATTCCGGGCTCCTGGCCAAGACGCCAACCGGTGTGTTCGGCGGGGGCGCGGGCTCGCCGGGAGATTGAGCGCTGACGGGCGCTCGGCGCGGTGGTGGACCCGCGCGGGCGCCGCCCAGTGCCGCACTACCGTCCGTGCGGGCGATGAAGCTCTGGCCAGGATTCGTAGGCGTCTACATGGCGTCTACACGCGCGAAACGGGCACCCCGGAGTCGCCTCCGAAGTGCCCGTTGTGATTGGTGGGCCGTCAAGGACTCGAACCTTGGACCCGCTGATTAAGAGGCGCGTTGGTCGCGTGGCCCGCGACGTCGCCCGTTATCAGAAATCAGCCACTTGCGTCGCAGTATCCATTCAGATACATCCTTGAATCACCCGCCGAATCCCCGCCAAACCGTCAGCGTGGCGTCAGCAGTGTCCTGCAACGTTCCCGCTCTGTCTGGCCCCGCGACAGCGAGTTCCGAGACGTCCAGCTGATCACCCACCGGCCCCCCCGCATCGAGAGCGGCGAGACACTGGTCGCGACCTCCGGATCGCTTCCGCCCGAGATGACGACAATTCCAGGACGTTCGCGCCGGGCGAGTTCCGCGCGCCTCAGCAAGTACTTGAATTCGTCGTCTGTTCATCTGCGAACAGCCAGCTTTTGTGAACATCGGAAGTCGAGCTCCTTCCCGAAACTGAAACCGCTCCTTTTCCGGAACCCGCAGATCTCGGTTGGCGTCAAAATCCGCCGCGCATCGTCGACGATCGCTCTCCAGGACCACTGGGGACTTAGGCGCTCACGGCAGCTTTATGACGATCCGGTCCGGTGGCCTGTAGAGACCGGACTGGATGATCCGTCGCGAAAATCCCGCGGCTCGGAACCGACGCTTCCACTGCTCGGCCGCCGTATCTTTCATTCGGGGGTCAAGCACGGCCTCCTCGAACAACGCATTCGGATCGATTTCGTAGCGGAAGACCTTCTTGGAGAAGGACCGCCGGTGGTTCAAATGAATCAACCGGATCTCACGCTCGGACCGGAACGCCCACCGCTTCACAAGGAGTGTACTGGCGATTGCGACGCCAGACGGATCCACAACGTTAACCCGGCTAAGCACGTCAGCGATGCGTGTCTTCGTAAAATAGCGGACTCTTCCGATGAAGCACGAAACGTCCCGATATCTTCCGGCACCTTCGCATAGGGAGTAATACAGAGCACGAATGGTCGTCCGAAGCTTGACGGCGTCTTTCTGTGGCGAATAGCCTCGCCACATCAGATCCGTCTCACGATGAAGTGACCAGCATTGACCGTAGAGTTGATCTCGGAAGCCTAGCTTCACGCGTGTGCCATCTGGCGTCACTGCGATACCGTTCAGAATGAAGTTCTCAAACGGGTCGCCCCAGAGCCGCGGCTTGACCAAAGCATTTTCGCGGTCGCGAAGCATCTGCAGGAACCGCTCGCACGAAACAATCCTGTAAATGGACCGATCGGCGTCCCCCGGCTTGAGGTTGATGAACTGTCTTTTCATCGTTGCCCGGAACCGAGAGTTACTCTTCAGTCCCTAGTATAGACGACACTCGGCGCATGAAAAAACGAGCGGACCAGGGCCGGCCGCGATTGAATGCACGCCAGATCAGACTGGACACGGCTCCGGAGCGATTCATCGCGCCGCAACGGGGTCTTGCTGACGCCTTGCCG
>JBOHPM010000232.1:0-5664 GCA_050731715.1 Candidatus Rokuibacteriota bacterium | reverse complement strand
GGTTGTGCTGGGTCGACACCCCTTCGTTGCGGAAGTTGCGATTGATCTCGTAGACCCGCTCGAAGCCCGCCACGATGAGGCGCTTGAGGTAGAGCTCGGGGGCGATGCGCAGGTAGAGATCCATCCCTAGCGCGTTGTGGTGGGTCTTGAACGGGCGGGCAATGGCCCCGCCGGGGATCGGCTGCATCATCGGGGTCTCGACCTCCATGAAGCCCCGGGCATCGAAGAAATCTCGCAGGGCCTTGATGATCCGGGAGCGCAGCACGAAAATGCGTCGGACGTCCTGGTTGACGACGAGATCGACGTACCGCTGGCGATAGCGGGTCTCGACGTCACGCAGACCGTGCCACTTCTCGGGTAGCGGGCGCAGGGACTTGGCCAGGAACTGGTAGCGAGCCACCGCCACCGTAAGCTCACCCGTGCGGGTCCGGAACACCTCGCCGGTGACGCCGATGAAATCGCCCAGGTCGAGCTCGGTGAAGCCGGCGTACGCGTCACCGAGCTGGTCGGCCCGGGCATAGAGCTGGATGCGGCCGCTGCCGTCTTGCAGGTGGGCGAAGCAGGTCTTGCCGTGGTGGCGCAGGGCCACGATGCGACCGGCCACGCTGACCGGACCGACGGCTTTGAGCTCCTCCTCCTTGGCCGAGGCAAGCTGTTCGTGGAGCAGCTGGGCCCGGTGGGTCACGTCGAAGCGCTCTCCGAAGGGATCGATCCCGCGCTTCCTCAGGTTTTCCAGCTTCTCGCGACGCTGGTTCATGCCTGACCGCCACGCACACCGCCGAGCAGGTACGCCTTGATGAACGGCTCGACCTCACCGTCCATCACCGCCTCGACGTTGCCGATCTCCACGCCCGTCCGGTGATCCTTCACCAGCTGGTAGGGATGGAAGGTGTAGGAGCGGATCTGGCTCCCGAAGGCGATCTCCTTCTTCTCCCCGGTCAGCTCGGCCAGCTCTTCCCGCTGCTTGCGCTGGGCCAGCTCGTAGAGCCGGGCTTTGAGGATGCGCAGGGCCGTGTCGCGGTTGCGGAGCTGGGAACGCTCGTTCTGGCACTGCACGACGATCCCGGTGGGCAGGTGGGTGATGCGGACGGCCGAGTCGGCGGTGTTCACGCCCTGACCGCCCGGGCCCGAGGAGCGGAAGACGTCGACCCGCAGCTCGTCGTCACGCACCACCACTTCGACGTCGTCGACCTCGGGGACCACCGCCACCGAGGCGAAGCTCGTCTGGCGGCGACGGGACCCGTCGAACGGCGAGATGCGCACGAGCCGGTGGACGCCGGCCTCGCCCTTGAGCAGCCCGTAGGCATATTCACCGGTGACCTCGATGGTCGCCGACTTGATGCCGGCCTCCTCCCCGGGGAGCAGATCCACCACCTCGGCCTTGAACCCGCTGCGCTCGCACCACCGCAGATACATCCGCATGAGCATCTGGGCCCAGTCCTGGGATTCCGTTCCCCCAGCACCGGGATGGATGGTGACGACGGCGGCCTTGCCGTCGTGAGAACCGGAGAGCATGATCTTGAGCTCGAACTCCTCCAGCTCTCGCCGGAGGCGGGCGATGCCCGCTTCGATCTCGGTGTCGAGGGTACCGTCGCCGGCCTCGACCGCCAGCTCGAGCAGCACGCCCAGATCGTCGGCCTGGCGTCCGAGATCCCCCAGCCGCGCTACGAGCCGCTGGAGCTCCGAGCGCTCCCGGATTAGCTCCTGGGCCCGGCGGCTGTCCTCCCAGAAGGCGGGCGACGCCATCTCCCCGTCGAGCCCGGCGAGGCGCTGCTCCTTGGCGGGCAGGTCAAAGGTGCCTCCGGAGCTCGTCGAGACGGCGCGCCAGCTCGGCCGCCTCCCGCTTGACCTCGCCCGCGATCACCGTACCCTCCCCCGCGCGGCGGCGACGAGCGCCACCGCCGAAACCGCCACCGACGCGTAAGGCAGCCAGTCGCCCCACCGCGTGTAGAGTGTCTGCCCCCCGCGCAGCGGGAGCCGCGCGATGAGGTTGCCCCGCTCGAACAGCTCCAGCCGCTGCATGATGCGCCCGCTCGGCGCGATGAACGCCGACACGCCGGTATTCGCGGCCCGCACCACGGCGATGCGATGCTCCACGGCCCGGAACGGATACATCGCCAGGTGTTGCGAGGGGCCGCTGGTGCGGCCGAACCACGCGTCGTTCGTCATGTTCACCATGAGGCGGGCGCCACCGGTCACGAAGCGACGGACCAGGGCCGGGAAGATACCCTCATAGCAGATCACGACGCCGAACGCGGCTGGCGGGCCGGCGAAGACCACAGCGCGGGCACCAGGCGTCAACTCGGAGATGAACTCCGCCCAGCCCCTCACGAACCCGATGATTCGCGACAACGGCACGTACTCTCCGAACGGAACCAAGTGGATCTTATCATACCTGTTCACGATGCCATGTTCGGTCAACAAAAATGCGGTGTTACGTACCCCACGGTCAGCGCCGTCCCCGATGTCGATCGAGCCCACGAGCAGGGGGATCTTCGCACCGGCCGCCAGCGCGGTCAGTGTCCGAAGGAGCCTGGGATCCCGGCGCAGGATTGTGGGCGCGGCCGTCTCCGGCCACACGATGAGGTCCGGACGCTGGCTGGCCGCCGCTCGGGTGAGCTCGCCGTAGATGGCCAGGGTTGATGCCGTGTGCTCGGGATTCCACTTCAAGGGCTGCTCGATCGACGGCTGCATCAGGGCGATGGTCACCTCGTCCGGTGGAGGCGCCTCGCCCAGCCGCCAGGCGCCGAAGCCCAGCGTGGCGCCGATCAGGGCGAGGACGAGGCCCAGGCCGATCACTGCCGTCCGGCGGGGCAGGAGCACTGCGCCAGCCAGGGCCACGTTGACGGCCACCACGACGAACGACACGGCCCACACGCCCCCGAGCTCGGCGATCTGAATCACGGGGAGCTGGCGATACTGTGAGTACCCGATGCTCCCCCAGGGGAAGCCACTCAGGAGCCAACCCCGTGCCCACTCGGCGCTCATCCACAGGCAGGGCGCAACGAGGAGAGCCATGGCCGGACCGCGTCGGCGCCCAAGCCACGACACGGCGCTGGCCACGAGGCCGGTCCACAGCGCGCAGTAGCCGGCCAGGAGCGCCGTCGGCCCCCAGGTCAGGGGCCAGGGGATGTCGCTGTAGACACGGAAGGTGAAGTTCAGCCAGCGCAGCAGCAGGAGGAAGAAGGTGAAGCCGGCCAGCCAGGCCCAACCGAACGCGGGTCCCGGACCGCGGGTCAGTGCGAGGGCCAGCACCGGCACCAGCGCGACCCAGGCGGTTCCCGACCACTCCGGATCAGGGAAGGCCAGGGCTAGCGCCGTCCCCGCGGCGAGCGCCAACGCGGCCGCACCCAGTGAGACGGGGATCAGCGTCCCTCGCCGAGGCGATCGGCCAGGAACCTGGGTAGTCCGGCCGCCACGATCCGGGACCGGGCCGCGGTCACGTCGTAGGCGACCCGGCGGATGCTGACGCGACGGGTCTGGTCGTCCCAGAGCACCCAGGCCGCCCGCGGGTCGCGGTCACGGGGCTGCCCGACACTGCCGACGTTGACGAGGTAACGACAGCCCGGCTCGAGGGCGATGTCGACGGCCCCTGCCTCGTGGCTGCGACCCCAGGAACCCTGGGCCCAGACGCCGGGCACGTGCGAGTGCCCCACGAAGCAGAGGCGCGTCGTGAACGAGGCGAAGGCGCGGTAGCCGTCCTCGGCGGAGATGACGTACTCCCACTCATCGGGCTGCTGCGGGGAGGCGTGCACGAGCGTCGCCTCCTCGAACTCACGCAGCAGCGGCAGCCTGCCCAGCCAGGCGCGATGTTCGTCGTCGAGCCGCCGGCGGGTCCACTCGGCGGCGGCCCGGGCATACGGGTTGAACCAGTCGAGCGGCATGAGACCGGCCGCCGCGTGCTCGTGGTTGCCGGCCACCACCGCCTGACACCGCTCGGCCACGAGCTCGATGCAGCCCTCGGGCTCGGCCCCGTAGCCGACGATGTCGCCCAGGCAGAGGATGGTGTCGACCAGGTCCCGGGCGTCGTCCAGGACGGCCCGCAGGGCGTCCAGGTTGGCGTGGATGTCGGAGACGATTGCGTACCGCACGGGCGAGCTTCAGGACGCCGGCCGGAGCTCTTTGCGGATCCGATCCAGCACCCCGTTGATGAAGCGGCTGGAGTCCCCGGTGCCGAACTTCTTGGCGATCTCGATCGCCTCGTTGATGGCCACCTTGTATGGCACGTCGCCGCTCCACAGCATCTCGTACACCGCCAGACGCAGGATGTTCCGGTCGACAACGGCCATGCGGTCGAGCTCCCAGTGCTCGACATACTGCCGGAGCAACTCGTCGGCCTTCACCTGATGGTGCTTGGTGCCGTGCACCAGGGCCTCGGCAAAGGCCCGGGTATCGTCGTCCACCGGGTGGCGGATCCAGAAGTCGGCAGCGTGAGGTTCGGGATCCACCTCACCGCGCAGGTCGAGCTGGTAGAGGAACTGCAGGGCTACCTCTCGCGCTTTGCGGCGTCGTCCCATAGAGGCGTCGAGCGACCCTAGGATACGCTCACGGGCGTCCCCGTGGCCGATGCCGGCGGACGAACGCCGCCATCTCGAGCGCGGCCTCGGCGGCCTCCTGGCCGCGGTTGGCCACGTCTCCACCCGCCCGCTCCCAGGCCTGCTCCTCGCTCAACGCGGTGATCACGCCGAACGTCGTGGGCACGCCGGTCTGAAGCCCCACCTCGCGGATGCCGGTAGCGGCCTCGCGCGCGATGTGCTCGAAGTGCGGCGTCTGCCCGCGAATGATCACCCCCAGGCACACGATGGCGGCGTAGCGTCGCGTGCGGGCCAGGTGGGCCGCCGCCTGAGGTAGCTCGAACGAGCCCGGCACCCAGTGGACCTCCACGTCCGCCGCAGCCACGTGGGCGGCGGTGAAGGCGTGCAAGGCGCCGTCCACGAGCCTCTTGGTGACGGGCTCGTTGAAGCGCGCGGCGACGACGGCAAACCGCGGGGAGCGGCCGGCCCGGGGCGAGCTGACAGCACGGCCCGCGCCGCGCGGGCGAGGCGCACGGCCGGCCATCTCAGTCCTCGAAGGCAGAGGAGAGAATGTGACCGAGCTTGTCCCGCTTTGTGCTCAGGTAGCGGTGGTTCTCGGCGGTCGGGGCAACCTCCAGGGGCACCCGCTCCACGAAGTGCAGGCCATAGCCCTCGAGCCCCACCCGCTTCTTGGGGTTGTTGGTGAGCAGGCGGAGGTTCTTCACGCCGAGGTCGACGAGCACCTGGGCCCCGATGCCATAGTCGCGCTGATCGGGCTTGAAGCCCAGGGCCTCGTTGGCCTCGACAGTATCTTTGCCGGCGTCCTGCAGCTGGTAGGCCTTGAACTTGTTGAGCAGGCCGATCCCCCGCCCCTCCTGGCGCAGGTAGACCACGACACCGCGCCCCTCCCGCTGGATCGTGGCGAGCGCCGTGCGCAGCTGCAGCCCGCAGTCGCAGCGCCGACACTGGAAGACGTCGCCGAAGAGGCACTCGGAGTGCATGCGCACCATCACGGGCTGCTCCCCGGCGACATCGCCCATGACCAGGGCGATCGGGGTTCGACTCTCCACGCTCGTCTCGTACGCGATGGCGGTCCACTCACCGAACTCCGTGGGCAGCCGCGTCTGGGCCACCCGGCGGACGAGCTTCT
>JBOHPM010000231.1:0-5668 GCA_050731715.1 Candidatus Rokuibacteriota bacterium | reverse complement strand
CGGACAGCACCTTCCGGAGCATCTGACGAGCCTGGGGCTTTCGCCGTGCCAGAAGTCCCTTGACGTCAGCCACGCGGGCCCGCAGATCGGCCTTGATGCGGTCGGCGTCGAACGAGGCAACCTGGCCGACGGCGGCCAATCCCTCCAACTCGCGGGCCAAGGCCTTCTTCCGCTCGCCTTCCTCCTTGAGCGCGGCCACGAGCGGCTCGACGGCGTCGCCATGCTTGACGGCCTCCACCAACCGGCGCTCGCGCGCCTCGAGCAGCGACAGCTCGCGTTCGATCTGAGTCCGGCGGTCGAGATGGTCTGCCTGGCCCGCCCGCAGCCGAGCCAGTTCCGTGTCCACGGCGCGCTCGAAGATTTGCGCGTCGAGCGCCTCGTGCAGAGCCTTGAGCAGAGCGTTGTCGAGCAGCTCCTGCTGGATGTGGGTCTTGTTCGTGCAGATGGCGGGGCCGCGCCGGTGGTACGTGAAGCAGCCGTAGTAGTCGACCTTCCGCCGGTCGTCGCCGCTGCCATGCGCGCGAGGGATCGACCCGATGGCGCCGCCACAGATCGAGCACTTGGTGAACCCCGTTAGCAGGTAAGGGGACTCACCGCCGAGGTACGACGGACGCCCGATCAGCCGGCCACCCTGGAAGCTGCGCGGCAGCAGCTCACGAGCCTGCTCGAGCCGGGCGTGGACAGCCTGCCACAACTCGTCCGAGACGATCCGCAGCTCGGGGGCCTCGATCCGAACCCACTGCTCGACGGGCCGGCGCCGCTGCCCCTTTGTGCCGCGTCTCGTGATCTTCTGGCTGCGGTTCCAGACGATGACACCCCGGTACAGCTCGCGGTGCAGCATCTCGCGCACGCCCGAGACCGCCCACCCGTTGCCTTCCCGCGGCGATGGCACCGCTTCCTTGTTCAGTGTGTCGGCGCGGCCCTCACCCCAAAGCGCGACCGACGAAGTGCCTAATCTGCGACACTGCGCGCATAGTCAGCCTAATGCGTGCGGCGTCGAGCGGTAACGCCTGGGACGACATCTTCGCGATCACGATCTCGCGCTCGCGGTCGACGAACAAGTTCTGGCCGTGAATACCCAGGCCGAAAAGTAGCGGGGCCTGGCCGTTCGCCACGTACCACTTGCTGCGATAACGGATTGGCAAGCCGGGATAATAATTGATGAAGCTGCCGGCAGCCCAGGCGTCCGCATCGCCGTTTTGGGTGATGTCGTCGATCCAGTCCGCTGGGAGGATCTGCCTGCTGCCGCGCGCTCCTTCCTGGACCATGAGTTGGCCGACGCGCGCGAGATCGCGGACCGTTGTGCACATGCCGCCCGCGCAGCGCGGCGCGCCCAATCGATCGACCGTGATGTAAGCGCTGCGGGCCGCCCCCATCGGCTTCCAAAGCAGCTCGCTTATGAGATCGGCATATCGTACGCCGACCGCGCGCTCGATGACCCAGCCAAGAAGGTCTGTGTTCGGCGAGACGTAGTTGAAGGGCCCGCCGTGCGGCCCCGCCGACTTCGTCAGGTCCCGGTAAAAGGAGCGCAGGTCCGCAGGGGGGTCGCCGGGCTCGAGGGGACTCCAGTTGGCCGCCTTGCGGTACGCGATGATCGGACCTGAGGTCGCGAGATAGTCTTCGTCGAAGGCGACGCCGGCCCGCATGTCGAGGAGGTGGCGGATGGTCGCGCCCCTGTAGGCCGTCGCAGTGACTTCGGGGATCACGTCGGTAACGGGGCGGTCGGGCTTGAGATCGCCTCGGGCGACGAGCACGCCGACGAGCAGCCCGAGCAGTGATTTCGAGACCGACATGAGGATGTGAGGTGTCTCCGCCGTCATACCGTTGGAGTAGCGTTCGCACACGATTTGGCCGCCGTGGACGATCACCATGCCGTCGGTGCTTGTCTCGTCCAGGAACTCGTCGAATGACGGTGCCCGTCCAGCCTCGCCATCAGCGTGCAGTTCTCCAATGTCGATCAGAGCGGATGGAAACTCGAGCGCGGTGGCGGGATCGTTCGGGATGTCGGCCGAAGGGACGATCTCGCGCACGTGATGGAACGCCCATCGGCTAAATGGTGACGTCCGCCAGTTCGCCAACGTGACCTGAGACTCCGGCGCCGGCGGGAACCCGTGCATGAGCCGGGTCATCGCAGCGGGCGCTCTCCCACGTACCAGTCGAGGATCTGCGCCCCGTCCCAGGCGACGACGCCCTTGCGGGCGAGGATCGTCTCGTACGCCCGCTCGACATGCCGGATACGGTGCGGCACGCCGGAGAGGTACGGATGACAGGCGATGGCCATGATCTTGGGCCGCTCCGCGCTTTCCTCGTAGAGACATTCGAAGTGGTCGATCGCGCGCGAATACATGGCCTCGGAGGGGTGGTGCTGGATCGCCATCAAGACGATGTCGTGGATCTCGAAGTTGTACGGCAGCGCCACGATCGGGCGCGACGCCGTCCGGAGCGTGACCGGCTCGTCGTCGAGCACCCAGTCGCCGATGTACTCGATCCCCGCCTCCGCAAGATGGTCTAGCGTCGCCAGCGTCTGGGTCAAGCCGGGCCCGAACCAGCCGCGCGGCCGCGTGCCAGAGAACTTCTCGATGATCTCGATGGAGCGTTGGATCACCGCCTGCTCGTTTTCGAGCCTGTGCATCGGGATCTGCTCGTAGCTGTGAGCGTTCAGCTCCCAGCCGTTCCTCAGGCACGCCTCGACCACTTGCGGGTAGCTCTCGCACGTCCGCGCGTTCAGCGTGACCGTGGGCCGGATCCCGAGGCGCTCGAGCATGCGCTTGAGCCGCCAGAACCCCACGCGCATGCCGTACTCGTGCCAGCTCCAGTTCGGCACGTCGGGGAGGAGCGGCTGCCCCTGAGGCGGTGGGATCACGGTGCGCGCCATCGGGCGGGCGACGTCCCAGTCCTCAAGAGCGATCACCGGCCAGACGACCATGCGCACGCCATCGGGCAGTCGCAGAGGCGAGCGGCCTTCGATCGGTGAGAAGTCGAGGCGCTCTTTCGGAATCATTGTGGCCTCCTCATGACACAGACGGATCGGCGGGCTCGGATATCTCGGCACCTCGGGGCGCGATCGCATAAGCAACGTGATGGCGGCCGGGTTCAGGAGGTGGGCCGGTGTTCCAGTTAGAACCCCCATGCGGCCGATTGGACAGAGATTGCATGTTAATCGACCGTGTCAGCAAAGCGTTTCCGGTGCGTCGTCATTCCGGTACCCTGAGCCTTCGAGCATTGTCCTCGTCCTGGGTGTATGGACTTGGTGTGTGGACTTTCCTGCGCGCGCCCTCTTCGTCGGGGCCGCCGCGGCCATCAGTCTTTAGAACGTCTCCCTGCGGTCCCAGCTGGCCGTGCTGCAGCCACGACTTTAAGGGTGGCAGAGTAGCCCTCCGACCAGAGGGCGGTCAAGGCAACCCCCCTGTTCATGCCAGCCGGTCACTCGAAGGGCGTGGGCTGGCCCGCAGCGGTGCGACTTCGGGCGGTTATTGGCGAAGCTGGAGACAGGCAAGAGCGGCCACCAGAACGGAGCGGCGCTCGCTGAGGGACGGGGCCGTCGCTGGCCAATGATCCTACGTCGCCTTGCCCTTCGTCTCCTCGATGCCGCGTGCGACTCAGGCGGCGACGACTTCCAGAATCGCCTTCTCGCCGCAGGCCAGCGCAGCTTTTGCATCACCCTTGAGCAGCGACGCAAATGGCTCTTTGTCCCTCCACTCGGGATGCTGCGGCGCGAGAGCCTTGACCCGATCCAGGACGAACATGAACTGGAAATAGAGCGGCTGCTCGGCCCAGAGGGTGCCATCGTTGTCGAACGTGGCAATGCGCTCGCCGGGAGGCCGAGGTCTGAGCCTCCCTCCCTGGTCACCTTCGCCACGAACTCGACGATCGATCTCTTTGCCCTGCCCTCGTTCACGAAGGAAGCGGGTCGGCGGCGTGAGCCCCAGGCGCGAGGGCCAACCCCAGAACGACGAGTGCGGTAAGCGTGACGAGACTCAGGCAGCGCTTTCTCACCGGGCCCCTCCCTGCGCCCCGCTTTGCAGCGACTCCAGCACCCGGTCGATCGCGAAGCTCCCGACCTTCTGGCGCGGCGGGAATTCCTTGAACGTGCTCAGGAACCGGCCGACGTACTGCTGCGCCGGCACCAGCAGGAAGAGGTGCTCCACTCGCCAGCGGTTGTAATCCATACCCTCGTGGTCGGCGGTCTCGAAGGGGTCGGAGCGCAGGTTGAAGAGCTTGGGAACGCGCAGGGTCACGAACGGCTCTTGCCACACGTCGAAGCCGTGGGCGCGCTGTTCGGCGAAGACGAGCTTCCAGTGGTCGTAGCGAAGCGCCACCAGCGAGCCGTCGTCGTTGAAATAGAAGAAGTCCTTGCGCGGGCTGGGCGCCTTGCCGGCGAGGGCGTCGGTGATGTTGAAGCCGTCGAGGTGCACC
Organism: Candidatus Rokuibacteriota bacterium; assembly: GCA_050731715.1. GTDB lineage: Bacteria > Methylomirabilota > Methylomirabilia > Rokubacteriales > CSP1-6 > 40CM-4-69-5. Next base: position 1,252 of record JBOHPM010000231.1, on the reverse strand, counting down.
TTGAAGGTCTTGTTTCCGACCCGGGTGCCCTTGACAAGCTTGTCCTTCACGTTCGGATCGCCCGCAGCCGCCACCAGCGTGGGCAGCATGTCCTCGTGGGCGAAGATGTCGTTCAGCACGGTGCCCGGCTTGATCACCCCCGGCCAGCGGATCGCCGTCGGCACGCGGTAGCCGCCCTCCCAGTTGGTGTTCTTCTCACCGCGGAAAGGCGACTGACCGCCGTCGGGCCAGGTGAACTTCTCGGCGCCGTTGTCGGTGGAGTACATGACAATGGTGTTATCTTCGAGTCCCAGCTTCTTCAGCTCGTCGAGAATCTGTCCGACGTGGCCATCGTGCTCGACCATGCCGTCGGGATAAATGCCGAGCCCGGTCTTGCCCTGGCTGTCGGCCTTGAGCCGCGTCCAGATGTGCATGCGGGTCGAGTTCCACCACAGGAAGAACGGTTTATCTGCCTTCTTGGCGCGCTGCAGGAAGTCGATGGCGCCCCGGGTGAACTCCTCGTCCACCGTCTCCATGCGCTTCTTGTTCAGGGGACCGGTGCTCTGGATCTTCTGGGTGCCGTCCGGATTGGCCGAGGCCCGGATGACGCCCCGGGTTCCGAATCGCTTCCGCAGCTCGGGATCCTTGAAGTAGTCAGGGTGCTCCGGCTCGTCCTCGGCATTGAGATGGTAGAGCGAGCCGAAGAACTCGTCGAAGCCGTGCGCGGTGGGCAGGTGCTCGTCACGGTCGCCGAGGTGGTTCTTGCCGTACTGCGCGGTCATGTAGCCTTGCGCCTTGAGCAGCTCGGCGATGGTCACGTCCTCCTTCTGCAAGCCCTCCTTGACGCCCGGCAGCCCGACCTTGAGCAGGCCGGTGCGGAAGGGCGTCTGGCCGGTGATGAACGCCGCGCGGCCGGCGGTGCAGCTCTGCTGGCCGTACCAGTCGGTGAACAGCGCGCCCTCCCGGGCGATACGGTCGATGTTGGGCGTCCGGTAGCCCATCATGCCCTGGTTATAGGCGCTGACGTTCCAGTAGCCGACGTCGTCGCCCCACAGGACGAGGATGTTGGGCTTCTTGGTCTGCGCGTGGGCCGGGACCGCTACGCCCGCGAGCGCGGCGGCCACCAGCAGCGACGCAGCGAGGTGGACGACTCTCGTTTTCACCGTTTTTGCTCCTTTCACGCTAGAGCAGCGTCCCGCGGAGGCTCTTGAGGATCTGCTCCGCTGGCACCACGGTGAGCAGCAGCGGCGCGAAGGGGATCCAGGCGGCGACG
>JBOHPM010000230.1:0-5670 GCA_050731715.1 Candidatus Rokuibacteriota bacterium | reverse complement strand
CGGCCCCGAGGGCGAGGATGACGAGGGAGAACTCGCTGATCTGGGCCAGGTTGAGGGCCGTGATCACGCCGGCCAGGACGCTGTGGCCCAGCAGCGTCACCGCCGGTACGACGGCCACCAGCCGGCTGGCGAACACGAACGCGGTGATGAGGGCCGCGTGGGTGAGGACCGCGACGGTGGGGGCCGCCACCTTCATGCCGAGGGCGACGAAGAAGAGGGTCACGAAGAAATCCCGCACGCCGGTGATCTTGGAGATCACGTCGATGCCGTAGGGGAAGGCCGAGATGCTGAGCCCGGCGATCAGCGCGCCCATCTCCCGGGACAGCCCCATCCGCTCGGCGACGCCGCTCAGCACGAAGCACCACGCCACCGAGGACAGGAGGACGAGCTCCGGCCGCCGGGCCGAGGCTTCGAAGAGCCGGGCCAGGACGTGCCGGCTGACCAGGAAGGCGATGAGCACCAGTAGCGCCCCCCCGGCGATGGAGCCGGCGATCGGAAGGACGCCGGGGTTGGCCAGGTTGGGCTGCAGCGCCATGAACACGATGGCCCACATGTCCTGGACGATCAGGATCCCCAGCGTGAGGCGACCGGAGAGCACCTTCAGCTCGAGCTTGTCGCGCAGGAGCTTCACGACGATGAGCGTCGAGCTGAACGAGGCCACGACCGCCAGGTAGGCTAGGTCGAAGTGGCCCGTCGCCGCGTAACCGAGCCAGGCGAAGAAGGGCAGGCCCAGGAGCGCGCTGATGCCGAACTGGATCACCCCGAGGGCCAGCGTGGAGCGGCCCAGCCGCCGCAGCTCGCGGAGGTCGACCTCGAGGCCGATGATGAACAGGAGCAGGATCAGCCCGATCTCGGAGATGAGCTCGACGCTCTCGTTGCGGGTGATCAGCCCGAACCCGAACGGGCCGAGCATCACGCCGGCCGCGATGTAGCCGAGGATCAGCGGCTGCCGGAGGAGGCGGGCCACGTGGGCGGCCGCGGCGGCGAACACGATGCCGAGCGCGATGTCCCGGAGCAGGGTGATGTCGTGGGGCATGCCTGAACCTACGTGGCGCCGGCCACGGTGTCAACGCATGGACGACGTGGGCGCTCGTCGGTGAGCCGCGGTGGCCGCTGCAGGTGGTGGCCGAGACGGCAGTATGATCTAGCCAACGGAGGAGCCAACATGCCGGGCAAGGTGCGCCGAATCGTGACCGCCGTGAACGAAGCCGGTCGCTCCTACATTCTTTCCGACACGTCACTGCCGACGGCGGCCGTCGCGCCGGGCGAGCCCGTGCGCGCCGGTCTCTGGGTGACCGACGGCGCGCCGGCGTCGAACGAGGGGGTGCGCGATCCCGTCCCGGATGGGGTCATCACGAGAATCGCGCCTCCCAACCGGGGGGGGACGGTGTTGCGCATCGTCGAGTTCGTCCCGCAGAAGGTGGGACGGACCGACCCCCAGGAGCTGGCCAGGCGCGGAGCCAGGACCACGCCCGATCGCTCGGCCAGGGATCCGGGGTTCCACGCGACCGACACCGTCGACTACGCGGTCTGTCTGGAGGGTGAGATCTGGGCGGTTCTGGACGAGCAAGAGACCCTCATGCGGCCCGGTGACGTTCTGATTCAACGCGGGACCTACCACGCGTGGTCGAATCGGAGCGACCGGGTGTGCCGAATGCTCTTCGTCCTGGTCGATGCCGAGCCCCTCAAGAACCACTAGAACGTTGCTAGAGTGCCCGCACGATCAGGCTGGCGCCGGTGAGCAAGAGCACCCCGCCGATGAGACGCGCCACCGTGGCCGGGGCCGCACGCACGTGCACACGGTTGCCGACCCACACGCCGGCCCAGGCCACCGGGAGCGAGAACGCCACCGCGATCCAGAGGGTCCGGGAGGCGAGAAGTCCGGCCAGGGCGAACGCCATCACGCGTAGCCCGACGTTCAGGATCACCATCTGGGCGATGGTCGCCCGCTGCGCGGCCGGGTCCGAGATGCGGCCGGTGATGTAGGCCACGTACGGGGGACCGCCCATCCCGAACAGGGCCCCCACCACGCCGCTCACGAAGCCAGCCGGCGCCGCCCACGCGCGAGTCAGTCGGCGCGCGGTCTCGCCGCGCAGCACCACGTAGAGCGCGTACGCGCACACGAACAGGCCCAGCGCCAGCAGCGTGGCGTCGCGGGGCAGGCGGACGAGGAGCGTCACGCCCAGCGTGAGACCGATCAGGGTGAACGGGACGAGCAAGAAGAGCTCGCGGGTGTCCGCCTGGCGGCGGGTATGGAACCCCAGCGCGAGCCCCGAGCTGAGGTCGAGGAGCGCGGCCAGCGGGAGGACGAAGGTGATGGGCAGGACGTGGACGAGGACAGGGATCGTGATCGGCGAGGCCCCGAATCCCGTGACGCCGAAGATCAGGTACCCGGCGAAGATCACCAGCGCCACCACGATCAGCGCTTCCGGAGCGATCGGCAGCTCCTCTCTGCAGTCCTGCTATCCTGTCACTGTGTCCGAGGACCTGCGAGCGGTCGCGGCAGTCAGGATCGACAACGAGCGGGTGCGGGTGACCGAGTGGCGCTTCGCGCCGGGCGCCCGCACCGGCCCCCACCGCCACGAGCTGGCCTACGTCGTGGTGCCGCTCACGACCGGCCGGTTGGCGGCCACGGGGCCGGCCGGCGACACGCTCAGCGAGCTGATCGCCGGCCAGCCGTACTTTCGCCCGGCGGGCGTGGAGCACGACGTCTCCAACGCCAGCGCCTTCGACTTCGCCTTCATCGAGATCGAGCTGAAGACCTAGCGCGCACCTCAGGCGAGCGGCTTCGGCACGAAGCCGTAGCGCAGATTGGTCCGCTTCGGCCCTTGCCGGTCGTAGTCCGCCCTGGCCAGCGCGATGCGATCGGTCGCCAGCTCCGCGCGACGTTTGGCGTCGTACTTGTAGAGCCGCGCCGAGTTTTCGCCGAAGATCGCGCGCTTGGTGGGCCCGTCGGCGGGCCCCAGCGGCGGGAACCCGTGCTTCTTCCGCATGTCCTCGGGGATCTCCAGCCGGCGCATGGCTTCGATCTGCCACTGCGGCGCGCCGGTCCAGATGGCGTCGGTGCCCCACACCACGTGGTCGGCGCCCAGCCCCTTGACGAGCATGCCCATCATGGCCGCGCACAGGCGCGGCTCGGCCACCGTGCTCTGGGCGAAGATCTGGCCGAGATCGCCGTAGACGTTCTTGACCCCGTACTTGGCAGGAATCTCCGCAAGGTCGGTGACCCAGTCCACCCGTCCCGTCTGCTCGAACTGGGCCAGGCCGTTCTTGCCCTCGCCGCCGGTGAAGCGGAAGGCCGAGTGGTAGATGACGAAGTTGAGCTGGGGCCAGTCCCTGGCGGCCTTGCCCACGTCGCGGACGTCGGCGTGGTCGAGGAGCTGCGGGAACTTCTGCGACGTGGCCAGGTTGTACAACCCCTTGTGCACGCACACGTTGACGAGGCCGGCCTTGACGAGGCGCTCGTAGAACGGGTAGAGCAGCTTCTCGTCGTCCATGCGCCAGGGGTGCTTGGAGAGCTGCTTGTTGGTGTTGTCGCCGACCGTGTAGCCCTTGAACGAGTCGGGCTTGAGCTCGGCGATGGCCTTGTCCACCGCCTCCAGCCAGCCCGGCATGCCGGGCATGAAGATGGCGTGGGACAGCAGCCGCTGGCTGCCCGTGAGCTTGTTGACCTTGGCCCGGGCCTCGGCCTTCATCTCGTTGGTGAGGAACCAGTCGCGCGGCTCTTCCGAGCCGGAGCCGGAGATGAGGGCCACCTTGGTGTCGCTGTCGAAGTAGACCTCCTTGAAGTAGTTCGCGAACTTCAGATCCTCCAGCGTCTGGGGCTTGTCGACCAGCGCGGGGTTCCACCCCGCCTTGCCCACGGCCAGCCGCGAGCGGACGAAGTTCTCCAGGCGCGTGTCGTCGCGCAGGAAGTGCGTGTGCATGTCCATGATGAACTGGCCAGCCAGGCCCTGGGCGCGCTCGTTGGCCATGTCCGGGCTCTGAGCTTCGGCGAGGCTAGCGCCGAAGATCGGGCCGTAGACGTCGTTCATGGCCACGAACGCCGCGGCCATGCCGGCGGCGGTCTTGAAGAACACGCGGCGGCTCACCCCCTGGTGTTCGGCGAGCCGGGCGCCGAGCTCCTTGATCCGCACCTCGACCTGCTTCTGCCGCTCGGTCTGGGGCGGGGGCGTGAACTCGTCACTGGCGACGCACTGCGTGGGGATGGGACCGGGGAACGACGACGTTTCCGCCGGCAGCAGCTCGTCCATGGCGATGTCCTCCATCACTTCATCGGTGAAAAGGCGGAGGGGCGCAGGATCGTGACGGTCACCTGCTGGACGATGGGCCCCTGCTTCTCGCTCTCGGCGAACACGCGGGCTCGCTCGGGGTCCTTGGCGAACGTGTCGAACTTGGCCACACGCTCGTCCAGGCTCTCCCAGGCCAGCAGATAGGTGAGCTGGTGATCGTTGCCGCCGAAGGTATTCAGCCAGTAGCCCACCTGACGGAAGCCGTGCTTCTTGAAGGCTTCGCAGGTGAAGCCGCCGAACCGGTTGGTGATGTTGGTGATCTTCTGGGGCATGGCCTGGTACTCGCGCAGCTCGAAGAAGTACGGCTTGCGCGTGGCCGCGTCCGGCCCGTAGGGCTCGCCCCGGTCGAGCTGCGAGTACGACGTCGGCTCCATGAGCTGGTTGTAGACGCGGTTGACGAGCGGCCCGTCCTTCTGGGTTTCCTCCCACTTCTTGGCGCGCTCAGGATCAGCCCGCCAGGCCGCGTTCTTCCGGCTGCGCTCCTCGAGGCTTTCCCAGCCCCAGATGTACACGATCTGGTTGCTCTTCTCGCCCACCAGGGGCGTCCAGAAGCCGATCAAGCGGAAGCCGTACTCCTTCCACTTGTGCACCGTGAAGCCGCCGAAGCGGTCGAGGAGCGCGGGCAGCTTGCTGGCGGCGACGTCGTAGCGGCGCAACTCGTAGAGCATGACTCACCTCACGAAGGACGATTTGACGGGCGCTAGGATATCATCTCGGCCACGGCCAGAGGTGGGGCCCGCGACGGGAGGCAGGATGCTCGTCCGGTTCTGGGGGACTCGTGGGTCGCTCGCCAAGCCCGGGCCAACCACCGTGCGCTACGGGGGCAACACCTCCTGCGTCGAGGTGCGGCTGGCCGATGGGACGCTCATCGTGCTGGATTGCGGCACCGGCGCCCACGGCCTCGGGCAGGCCTTAGTGGGTTCCGGCGCCAGCCCGCGGCGCGGCCACCTGTTGATCACCCACACCCACTGGGATCACATCCAGGGCTTTCCCTTCTTCGCACCGCTGTTCGTCCCCGGCAACGAGTGGGACCTCTATGCGCCGGGCAGTGGCGGGCGGCAGCTGGAGACGACCCTGGCCGGCCAGATGGAGTACACGTATTTTCCGATGACGCTAGCGCAGCTCGACGCCACCATCCGGTTTCACGATCTCGTGGAGAGCCGGTTCGCGATCGCCAGCGCTCGCATCATCACTCAGTACCTGAATCACCCGGCGCTCACGCTCGGGTATCGTCTCGAAGCGGACGGCGTCGCGGTCGTGTACGCCGTTGATCACGAGCCTCATGGGCGTGGGCGACCCGAGGCGGCCGGCCTGACCACGCGGGCCGCCGATGAGACGCCGGTGCACCGGGAGGACCAGCGGCACGTCGAGTTCCTGG
>JBOHPM010000229.1:0-5674 GCA_050731715.1 Candidatus Rokuibacteriota bacterium | reverse complement strand
GCTCACCCGCGCCGGCCTCCACGTAGAACATCTCGATGTCGCCGACCCGCACCTTCGGCATGGGCTGGTATCGCGACGGTGTCGGGACTCAGATCGGGCGAGCGATCAATCGCCGCGGATGATCGCGTGGGGGCATGGGCGTGGCGCAAGCCCGGGTGCCCATGCCCTGTCTAACTAGTCGCGACGCCGGTGCGCACCTGGCAGGCCACCCAGTGCCCGGGCGAGATCTCGCGCAACATCTGCTCGTTGGTGGAGCACGACGGCACCCGGATGGCGCAGCGGGTGTGGAAGCGGCAGCCGGAGGGCGGGTTGACGGGGCTCGGCACATCCCCCTCCAGGATGATGCGCTTGCGCCTGACGGCGGGATCGGGGATCGGGACCGCGGAGAGCAGCGCTTCGGTATAGGGATGCTTGGGGTTGTTGTAGAGCTCCTTGGCTGGCGCGATCTCGACGATCTTGCCCAGGTACATCACGGCCACCCGGGTGGAGATGTGCTCCACCACCGAGAGGTCGTGGGCGATGAAGAGGTACGTCAAACCGAATTTCGCCTGCAGATCCTCCAGGAGGTTGATGATCTGGGCCTGGATGGACACGTCCAGGGCCGAGACCGGCTCGTCGGCCACGATGAGCTTGGGGCTGACGGCCAGGGCCCGCGCGATGCCGATGCGCTGCCGCTGCCCGCCCGAGAACTCGTGGGGGTAGCGCCGGAGGTGATCGGCGGCCAGCCCCACCGTTTCCAGGAGCTGCACCACGCGCTCCTCACGCTGCCGCCGGTTCGGCGCCAGCCGGTGGATCACCAGGGCCTCGCCGATGATCGAGCCCACGGTCATCCGGGGATTGAGCGACGCATAGGGGTCCTGGAAGATGATTTGCATCTCTTTGCGCAGCGCGCGCAACGACCGCTTGTCGAGGCCCGTGACGTTCTTGTCCTGGAACAGGACCTCCCCGGAGGTCGGCTCGATGAGCCGGAGGATCGTCCGGCCGGTCGTGGATTTGCCGCAGCCGGATTCTCCCACCAGCCCCAGCGTCTCGCCGGGCATGATGTCGAAGGACACGTCGTCTACGGCGTGCACCCGTGCCACCTCGCGGGAGAAGAGACCGCCACGAATCGGGAAGTACTTCTTGAGGCTCCGGACGCTGAGGAGCGGGGCAGCCATGGGTGGGCCTCAGTACAGGAAGCAGGCCACCTTGTGGCCTGGCCTGACCTCTTTGAGCGGGGGCGTGCTGTCGTAGTACTGCGGTTTGGCGAACTGACAGCGCGGAGCAAAGCGACAGCCGGGTTTGACCTCACCGCGCAGGGTGGGGACCACCCCCTGGATCGTTTCGAGCTTGCGCCGCTGAGTGGCGGCCAGGTCGATACGGGGAATCGACCGCAGGAGGCCCTGGGTGTAGGGGTGCAGCGGCTCCTTGAAGAGCTCGGTCACGGACGCCTCCTCCACCACCTGGGCCGCGTACATCACCACGACCCGCTGGGCAGTCTCGGCGATCACCCCCATGTCGTGGGTGATGAGCATGACCGCCATGTTGAACTTCGCCTTCAGCTCGTTGAGCAGCTCGAGGATCTGGGCCTGGATGGTCACGTCGAGCGCGGTCGTGGGCTCGTCGGCGATGAGCAGCTTGGGATTGCACGACAACGCCATGGCGATCATCACGCGCTGCCGCATCCCCCCGGAGAGCTGGTGCGGATACTCCTTCACGCGGCGCTCGGGGTTAGGGATGTGGACGATCCGCAGCATCTCGACCGTCTTGTCCATGGCGTCCCGCCGGCCCAGCCGCTCGTGCAAGCGGATGGCCTCGGCGATCTGCTCGCCCACGGTGAAGACGGGATTCAGCGATGTCATGGGCTCCTGGAAGATCATCGCCATCTCTTTGCCGCGAATCTTCCGCATCTCGGCCGGGCTCAGCTCGAGCAGGTTACGGCCGTTGTAGACGATCTGCCCGGCCACGATGCGCCCGGGCGGCTGCGGGATGAGACGCATGACGCTCAACGCGGTGACCGACTTGCCGCAGCCCGACTCCCCGACGATGCCCAGCGTCTCGCCCTTCTCGATATAGAGGTCGACGCCATCGACGGCCCGAACGACCCCTTCGTCCGTGAAGAAGTGCGTCTTGAGGTTCTTGATGTCCAGGAGACGTTCGGCCATGCGCGCTCCTTCTATAGCGAAGTCGCTACCACCGTGACGCGATCTCGGTGAAGGCGTCCAGCGCTCGCCCGATGTCCTCCGCGTCCACGTCCTTGTGGGTCACGCAGCGGATGGCCGCCGGCCCGATCGCATGGGTCTTGACTTTGCGGGCTAGACAGCCCCGCGTGAGTTCCTCGGCCTCGGCGGGGCGGCGGACCCGAAAGATCACGATGTTCGTCTGCACCGTGGCCATGTCCACCGTGACGCCCGGGAGCGCGGCCAGGCCCTCGGCCAGACGGCGAGCATGGTCGTGGTCCTCGGCCAGGCGCTCGATCATACGCTGCAGCGCCACGATGCCGGCGGCGGCGATCACGCCCGCCTGTCGCATCCCGCCTCCCAGCATCTTCCGGAAGCGGCGCGCGCGGGTGATGAGCTCGGCGCGACCGCAGACGACCGAGCCCACCGGCGCCCCTAACCCCTTGCTCAGGCAGAAGGTGACGGAGTCGACGTAGCGGGTGAAGTCCTTCGCGTCTCGCTTGAGGGCCACCGCCGCGTTGAACAGGCGCGCGCCATCGAGGTGGACCGGCACCCCGGCCTCGTGGGCGACCGCCGCCACCGCGGCGATCTCCTCGGGGAGGCAGCAGGTGCCGCCGTGCCGGTTGTGCGTGTTCTCCAGGCAGACCAGCCCGGTGGGAGGGATATGGATATTCGCCGGCCGCAGCGCCTCGCGGACCTGGTCTGGGCTGAGGAAGCCCCGCGCGGTCTTCAGCGGGCGCACCTGCACTCCCCCCACCACGGACGCCCCGCCCACCTCGTAGTTGACGATGTGCGAGTCGCTGTCCAGGATGACCTCTTGCCCGGGCCGGGTCTGGGCCAGCACCGACACGAGGTTCCCCTGCGTTCCCGACGTGACGAACAGCCCGGCCTCCTTCCCCACGCGGGCCGCGGCCAGGCTCTCCAACTGCCGCACGGTGGGATCCTCCTCCCACACGTCGTCTCCCACCTCGGCCCGGGCCATGGCCTCCCGCATCTCGGGGGTGGGCAGCGTCAGCGTGTCGGAGCGGAGGTCGACGATGTCGTGCACGCGACTATCCCCTCACTTCCGCGCCCGCAGCCGCTGGGCGGCGCGCCGGCCGAACTCCGTGTGACCGAATTCGTGATGGAGCCGGGACAGCAGCTCGCGCGCTTCCACCGTCTTGCCCTCGCGGAGATTCACCTCGGCCAACAGCCAGAGGGCCTCGGGGACGACGAGCGTGCGCGAGTACTCCCGCAGCACCAGCTCCAGGCGCTGGCGAGCCGCGCCGGGATTACCCTGGCTGAAATAGTAGTTCGCCACCCACACTTCCTTCTGGGCGAGACGGCCCCGGCAGATGTCGATCTTGGCCAGGGCATCAGTGGCGTAACGGCTCTCCGGATACTCTTTGACCAGCTTGCGGAACTGCTCCAGGGCCCGACCGGCCACCGTCTGGTCCTGCTCGATGGGCTTGACCTGATCATAGTGGGCCATGGCCAGACGATACTGGGCGAGATCGGCGATCTCGTGCCGGGGATAGAACGACATGAACGTCTCGAACTCCTTGATGGCCTTGTCGAACTCGGCTTCCCGGTAATACGCCTCGCCCATCAGGAAACGGGCCCGCGGCGCGAACGAGGAGTTGGGATGGCGCTCCACGATGCGCTTGAAGTGCTGCCGAGCCTCCTCGTAACCGCGCTGGTCGAGCTCCTTGTTGCCCAGCAGGTAGAGCTCGTCGGGCGGTGGGATCGGTGTCGGCGCGGGGCGGAACCATCCGCAGCCCGCGAGCCCGAAGAGCAGGCTAGCGACCAGGAGACGTTGGAACCCGGCAGCGGAATGGGGCATGAGCCTAAATTGCCTGTATATACCACAACCGCTGGCCAAAAATCTTTGACCTGGGCGCGGGTACCCCGTCTTCAGGGGCACTCCGCGAGCCGCCCGGATCCCTGCCCGCCGGGAGGGTTACTTAACCTCGACCTGGCCCTTCATCGAGGGGTGCAGCCCGCAGATGTAGTCGTAGACACCCGGCGTGCTGAAGGCCTGCGAGTGGCTCTGGCCCTTCGTCATCACCGGTCCCCGGGTCGGGGTTCCTGTCGTCACCGTGATCTGGTGGGGGGAGTCGTCGTTGTTCACCCACGTGATCCGCTTGCCCGGGGCCACCGCTAGCTTGCCGGGGCCGAAGGCGAACGCGGCGATCGTCACGTCGGCCGCCCCGGAGGCGGCCGGGCCGGTCCCGCCCTTCAGCGACGCCAGGGAGATGACATAGTCCTGCGCCTCGTGCGGCTTGTGGCACTGGAAACAGCCCTTGTAGTTGGCTTTCTCGTTCAGCTTGCCGTCGATGCTGAAGGCCGCGTACTCCCACTCCCCGTTGCGGAGATCGGCCGGGTACTCAGTTCCCCAGCCCGCCCGCTTCTCCATCACGTTGACGCCGAGCCGTTCGCCCTTCACGAAGCGGCCCTTGGCGTCCTTGACCGGCGTGCCCTGGGCGTCGACTTGGGCCTTGTAGGGGATGAGCACCAGGACGGTGCCGTTCGGTAGCGGCTTGCCGGCTTTCATGGCATCGACCGCGGCCTGGGACGAGGCGTAGAGCTCCCGGTACTGCTTATTGTCGTGACGGTCCAGCGTGCCGTAGAGGACGAAGCTCTCCCACTTGGCGGGGAACGGGATCTTGTCCGGGCCCGCGCTCGTCGGCCCGGCAACGAGGAGCGCGACGGCGATGAGGACGACGACACTGACGACGACCGCGGCGGCTCGGCTCATGACTGCCTCCTGGCGGCGGGGGGACGGGCTCCCGGCGTCCGGGACCCGTCGCACGCTCGGACGGGCAACTCCGTTCGGCGCCGTGGGGTTCCCGCCGGCCGACCGTAGTGTAGTCGAGCCGGCCCCCCGCTTGTCTAGAGGAGGAGCTTCTCCATCACGAGGGTGTCCACCCACGCCCCGTCGAGCAACCCCTGCTCGTGATAGATCCCCACCGCACGGAAGCCGAACTTCTCGTACAGCGCCACGCCGCTCGTGTTGGAGGGGAAGGCTGAGAGGACCATCTTGTGGAAGCCGTGCTGACGGGCCAGGTCGATGAGCCGCTCCAGCAGCAGGCTGCCGACGCCCTGGCCGCGCCAGGCGCGCTCGACGTACACGGAGAAATCGGCCACGAAGCGGTACGCCTCGCGCGGATTGAACACGTTCAGGCTCCCCCAGGCGATGATTGTTGGAATGGGCCCGGCAGAGGCGCAAACGGTTGTCGCGGGGACGGAGCCGGGTACCGCCTGAAGCAGGCCACCCACGGTCCGAGCCGGGCTCGCGGTTCCCGCTCCAACAGTCCCCGCTCCAATACTCTCCGCCACGATGACGGGGTGGCGCAGCCCCCGGCTGGCCAGCCAGGACCGCCGCTCCTCGGTCGTGCGGAGCTCGGTTTCCAGCGTGGCGAGCCGGTCCTCGATCCCCTGGTTGTAGATCCGGCAGATCGCCTCGGCGTCGGCCTCGCTGGCCAGTCGCAGCCGGAGCTCGCTCACATCAGCTCCCGCGCGTCCAGGCGGCCCTC
>JBOHPM010000228.1:0-5698 GCA_050731715.1 Candidatus Rokuibacteriota bacterium | reverse complement strand
GTCGTGATGTTCACGAGGAAGGCGCCGGCCAGGATGGCCGGCCACACCCGCGTGCCCAGCAGCAGCAGCGCGGCGATGGCGATACCGGTCGGGGGCCAGACCGGCGACGCGCTGACGTGAAGGAACGCCAGCGCCAGGCCGAGCTTCCCGGCGACGAAGTAGCCACCGCCGACGAGGACCAGCACGGCCAGCCGGCCGGGCCCACTGTCGAGCGCGCGCACCTTACGCGTCGTCGGGCACTCGGCGTTCCCGGGCGTCCAGGGCCTTGACCACGAGATCGATGAGCTCGCCAGGATCGATGGGCTTGGAAGCGAAGGCCTGGAATCCGGCGCCGAGGGCCCGCGCTCGGTCCTCGCCCCCGGTGTAGGCGGTGAGCGCGACGGCGGACACCGGCGGCAGGCGGCGGGCCCGCTCCAGGGCGCGGACCGCGCCCAGGAGCTGGTAGCCGTCGGTCCCCGGCATCGAGAGGTCGGACACCAGAACATCGACCGGGGCCTGGTGCAGGCAGGCGAGCGCCTCGTCGGCGGAGCGGGCCAGGCGGACCTCGGCGCCGGCGTGCTCCAGCACCATCCCGATCAGCTCGCTCGAGTCGGTATGGTCGTCCACGACGAGGACCCGCACGCCCGCGAGGTGGCCAGCCACGGCCGCGTCGAACTCGGCCCGCGCGCCGGCCTCCCCGCGGTGGCCCTCCCGACTCGGCGCGAGCACCGGCATCACCGGCAGCTCCACCGTGAAGGTGGCACCCTGGCTGCGCCCTTCGCTGTGGGCGCGTACGGCGCCGCCGTGGAGCTCGACCATATGGCGCACGATCGCCAGCCCGAGACCCAGACCACCGTGGGCCCGGGTGCTGGTGCTGTCGGCCTGGCGGAAGCGATCGAAGATGCACGACAGCAGCTCGGGCTCCACCCCCTGCCCGGTATCGCGCACGGCCAGGCGCACGGTGGCCTGATGGCGGTCCAGGACGACCTCGACATCGCCCCCGGGCGGTGTGAACTTGATGGCATTGGACAGGAGGTTCGCCACCACCTGATGCAGCCGGATGGGATCGCCCCACACGGGGCCGGCCGCGGGATCGAGTCGACACTGCAGCCGCACGCCCTTGGCCTGAGCGCCGTCGGCCAGCGAGGTGACCACCTGGTCCACCACGCCCGCCATGTCCACCACGCTCTTGTCCAACTGGAGCTTGCCAGCGATGATCCGGGAGACGTCGAGCAGGTCGTCCACCAGCTTGGCCTGCAGCTGGGTATTGCGCTCGAGGACGTCCAGGGCGTGCGCCGACCGCTCGGCGTCGAGCAACCCGCCGCGGAGCATGCGGAGCCACCCGACCATGGCATTGAGCGGGGTGCGCAGCTCGTGGGACAGCGTGGCCAGGAACTGGTCCTTGGCCCGGTTCGCCGTCTCGGCCTCCACGCGGCCCGCGTGGGCGCCGGTGTAGAGCTGTACGATCCGGATGGCCAGGGCCGCCTGATCGGCCAGGGCCTGCAGCAGGCCGACCTCGCTCGGCGCGAAGCGGCGCGCGGCGTTGTCGATGAGGCCGAGCACGCCGAGGATCTCGCCCTTGACGACCAGCGGGGCGGCCAGCACCGCGTGATGGTCCAGCGCGGCCAGGCGGGCCCGGACATCCTCACTGAGCACGATGTTGGGCTCGCGCAGGATGTCGGAGGTCCATACCGGCCGCCGCTCGGCCATGGCCCGGGCGGCCATCCCCATGCCCGGCGGCGTGATGTGGCCGCGCGGGAAGGCGCCGGGCGCTCGCCCCGCCGACGCCACGACCATCAGCGCGCCGTCCGGCTGCAGGAGCTGGAGCACCGCCGACTCGACCTCGAACAGGCGGGGCACGTTCTGCACGGTCCGCTCGGCCACCGCGGAGAGATCGAGATCCTCGGTCAGGACGCGGGCCAGGCGGACGAGCTCCTCGGCTTCCAGGCGCCGGCGCTCGGCCTCCCGACGCGCCGTCTGCTCCCGCTCGAAAAGCCGGCTCCGCTCCTCCTCGGCGCGCTTGCGCTCGGTGGCATCCAGCATGGAGCCCACCATGCGCAGCGGCCGGCCCTGAGCATCGCGGCGGATGTACCCGCGGTCGGTCACTACCGCGTAGCTGCGATCGGCCTTCCGGAATCGGTACTCCTCCGACCACACCTCGGCCCCGGCCTCGATGGCGCTCTCGAGCGACCGCTGCACGCGGGCCCGGTCGTCGGGATGGATGTGGTCGATCCACCAGGCCCGGGAGCCCGTGATCCCCCGGCTCAGCCGAGGATCGTAGCCGAACACGATCTTGAGCGCCTCGCTCCACACGAATTCACCGGTGGCCACGTTCCAGTCCCATATGACGTCGTTGATGGCCCGGCCGACCAGACGGTACCGCTCCTCGCTCTCGTGCAGCGCGACCTCGCCCTGGGCCCGCTCGATGGCGATCGAGGCCGTGCGGGCCAGGATCTCGACGGCCCGGCGCTCACGCGGGGTGGGCGGCCGGGACTGGCGGAAGTAGGTGCCGAAGGTCCCCAGCACCTGTCCCGTCGAGGAGAAGATCGGCATGGACCACGCCGCGCGCAGGCCGAGCTCCAGCAGCAACGGGCGCCAGGGAGCCCAGCCCGGCGCCGCGGTGACGTCGGGCGTGATCACCGGCTCGCGACGAAACGCCGCCGCCGCGCAGGTGCCCACGTCCGGGCCGATGGCGACCCCGTCGATGGCCCGCGTGTAGTGGTCGGGCAGGTTGGGGGCGGCCCCGTGCCGCATGTGGACACCGTCGCGGTCCAGGAGCAGGATCTCCGCGACCGCGTCCGGCGCCTCCTGCTCGACGGCCCAGGTCAGCGCCTGCAGCACGGTGGGCAGCGACGCGCCCGTGGCGATGAGCTCGAGAGCCGCCTTCTGACCGCCCAGCAGCGCCTCGGCCTCCCGGCGCTCGCGTCCGGCCGTATCGATTGTGCGAGCCAGGGCATCCATCTCCACGACCGGGGAGGAGGCCACGCTCGGCGTCTGGCCCCGACCGAGCGACTCCGCGGAGGCGGCCAGCGCCGCCAGCGGCCGGGCCAGGCGGCGGGCCAGAAGCCCGGCCCCCAGGGCCGCCGCCAGGACGAACACGAGCCCGCCCACCATGACGGTTTCCAGCGAGCGCCAGAGCGTGCCGTCGATGAGGGCCGCCTCGGTGGCGAGCGCTACCGTCCAGCCCGACGACGGGGAGCGCACGTAGGCGGCGTAGGTCACGACCCCCTCGGCGGTGCTCCCGCTGGCCCAGCCGTCCGGGGTGTCGGCGTTGGAGCCCAGCAGGCTCGCGGCAGTGATGCCCTCGAACCGCTCGGCCTCGGCAGTCTTCGCCACGATCCGCCCGCCGGGGTCGAAGACGACGCCCACGGAACCCGCGGGCAAGCGCTGAGCCTTCAGGAGATCGTTGATGGCCTGCGTCGACACCACGGCGGTGAGGACGTAGTCGAATCGGCCCGCGCGCCGCACCGGAACCCGAACGGGGTAGTGCCAGAATCCCGAGACCGGTCCCCGGATCAGGCTACCCACCCTCGGCTGGCCGGTGTCCACGAGCCGATCGAAGCTCTCCTGATCCAGCGTCGGCGGCAAGGGCGTGCCCATGGCGTGCAGGGTGTTGAGCAGCTGGGTCCCCGCCGGCGTGGACAGCGCGACGGCGACCCAGTTGGGATGCGTGGCGACGACACGGCGCGCGTCGTCGTAAAACGTCCTGAGATCATGGGTCTCCAGTGGCTGGGAGGCGGCGAAGGCCTGGAGCGCCGTGATCGAGCTCGCCAGCTCCCGGTCCACCGCGGTGGCCAGCGCCCGTGCGGTGTCGCGCATGCCATGCTCCACGGCCGCCCGCTCCTCGCGCGCGCGGTAGACGACGAGGATCGTGGCGAAGAGCAGCACGGGGAGCAGGGCGGCCAGCACGAGGACGACCAGGTAGGCGCGGATCGACAGCCGTCGACCCCGGGGTGGCACAGACAGTGAGGCAGCTGGGCTGCGCATGAGACCCGTAGCAGCATACGCGGGGTGACCCCCCCATCGCCACCCCTGCGGCGCGCGGGATGGGAAAAAGTTTTCCTAGGGGGTCCGCGCTCAGAGCAGGCTGCTACGCACCGAGGGGAACCAGCGCAGCAGCGGCGAGGCCTCACAGAGAATCGTGTCGTCGCGCTGGGGGCCCGTGGAGATCATACAGAGCGGCACGCCGATCAGCTCCTCGAGCCGCTCGAGGTAGCGGCGGGCCTTGGCCGGCAGATCGCCTTCCTGCTTGGCGTGGCCCGTCGGCGTCAGCCAGCCCGAGACCTCCTCGTAGACGGGCTCGATCTCGGCCAGCACGACCTCCTCCGTCGGGAAGTCGGTGAGGACGTCGCCACGGTAGCGATAGCTGGTGCAAATCTTCACCGTCTCGCACTGATCGAGGACGTCGAGCTTGGTGAGGGCCACCGTGTCGAAGCCGTTGACACGCACCGCGTAGCGCAGCACCACGGCGTCGAACCAACCGCACCGACGCGGCCGACCGGTGGTGGCCCCGTACTCGTTGCCCCGGGCCCGGATCTCGTCGGCGACACCGCCGCTCATCTCCGTGGGCAGCGGTCCTCCGCCCACCCGCGTGGTGTAGGCCTTGGCCACGCCCAGGGCCCCGTGGATCCGGGTGGGGGCCACGCCCGTGCCCGTCGCCGCCCCGCCCACGGTGGTGGACGAGGAGGTGATGTAGGGGTAGGTGCCGTGGTCGACGTCGAGCATCGTGCCCTGGGCGCCCTCGAACAGGACGTCGTAGCCCCGCTCGATCCAGCTCATCAGCAAGGCGGCGGTGTCCGTGATGTACGGCGCCAGCCAGCCGGCATAGCGCCGGTACTGGTGATAGATCGCCTCGACCGTGAAGGTCTCGGCGTCGTAGATCTCACGCAGGAGGCGGTTCTTCTGGGCGACGTTGTGCTCCAGCTTGTCGCGGAACAGCCGCTCGTCGAGGAGGTCGGCCATGCGGATGCCCACGCGGGCTGCCTTGTCGACGTAGGCCGGTCCCACGCCCCGTCCGGTGGTTCCGATCCGCCGCGGGCCCAGCTTGGCCTCGGAGGCGAGGTCGAGGGCCGGGTGGTAGGGCATGATCAGGTGCGCGTTCTTCGAGATGAAGAGGGTGCCGTCCAGGCCCACCCCGCGCTGCACCAGCGACTCCATCTCCTCGATCAGCGAGCCGGGATCGACGACCACGCCGCATCCGATCACGCACCGGCAGGCCGGGTGCAGGATCCCGGACGGAATCGAGTGCAGCACGTACTTCTCGCGCCCCACCACGACGGTGTGGCCGGCATTGTTCCCGCCCTGGTAGCGCACGACGACGTCGACGTGCGGCGCGATCACGTCCACGACCTTGCCCTTCCCCTCGTCCCCCCACTGGGTGCCCACCACCGCGATGTTAGGCATGCCGTGCCCCTCGCCCCCCGACCAGCAGGGTCTCTGGATCGTCCAGCACCGTCCGGATGGCCAGCCGCTCCTCGGTCCCCGTCTTGAGGTCGAGCACCAGCATCTCGCCGGCCGACGTGCGGGGGCTGCCCACGATCAGCACCCGGGACACGCGCTGGGCCCGGGCGTACGCCAGCGAGTCCTCGAGTCCCCGGGTGACGATGTCCCGCGCCACCGAGGCCCCGGCATCCCGCAGCCGCCGCGCCAGCGAGAGCGCTGCCGTCTTCTCCCGCGTGGAATCGATGATGAAGAAGTCTGGACCGGTGAGCTCGACCGC
>JBOHPM010000227.1:0-5717 GCA_050731715.1 Candidatus Rokuibacteriota bacterium | reverse complement strand
GCCCCCGCTACAATCAGCACTACGCGTGCCTGGATCAGGCCACCTGCGGCCCAGGCCGGACACGCGGCGCTCATCTCAATAATCGTGCGCCAGTGGGCGATGTTCATCCGGCGCCTGGCCCGCCGCCGGACCGCGCTCTTCGGTCTCGTCGTCGTCGTCCTGGTCGCCAGTGCCGCGCTGGCGGCGCCCCTGCTGATCGCGTTCGACCCCGTCGAGCAGGACATCGGCAACCGCCTCCGGCCCCCGGGCTGGCGCGATCAGAGCGGACTCCTCCACCTGCTCGGCACGGATCATCTCGGCCGTGACCTGCTGGCTCGCGTGATCTACGGTGCCCGGCCCGCCCTGCTGGTGGGGTTTGCCGCCGTGCTGCTCTCCGGCGTCCTGGGCCTGGTGACAGGACTGCTCTCCGGCTATTTCGGGGGTTGGACGGACGACGTCCTCATGCGCCTGGGCGACGTTCAGCTCGCCTTTCCCTTCATCCTCCTGGCGATCGCGGTGATCGGCGTGCTCGGGCCCAGCCTGCCAGTCATCATCGTCGTCATCGGCGTGTCGAGCTGGGTGATCTATGCCCGCGTCGTCCGCGGCTCGGTGCTGTCGCTGCGGGAGCGGGAGTTCGTGCAGGCCGCCCACGCCCTGGGCTTGCGCGACTGGCGGATCGTCGTCCGCCACATCCTGCCCAATGCCTTCACGCCCTGGCTGGTCGTGGCCACTCTGGACATGGCGCGAGTCATCGTGATCGAGTCGGCGCTCTCGTTCCTGGGCCTCGGCGTCCAGCCCCCCACGCCGACGTGGGGGGGGATGCTGGCCGACGGGCGTGTCTACATCACCACCGCGTGGTGGCTGGCGACCTTCCCGGGGTTGGCCATCCTCGTCACTGTGCTCGGCATCAACCTCTTCGGCGACGGGCTCCGCGACACGCTCGACCCCCACCTCACGGTGTAGGCCTCGACCGCGACCGGAGCCGGAGCGCCAGGACGAGGGCGGCGGCCGGCGTGGTGATCCAGAGGGCCGGCGACGAGACGCCGACCGCCGCGTCCACCGCCAGCAGCACCGTGCCGCCGCCCACGGCGACCCAGAGCAGTATGGCCGTGGCCGTGTCCGCCGCCCGGCGCCATCCCAGCCGGGCCACTAGCACGGCGGCCAGCGTCGCCGCCCCGTCGAGCGCGATGTCGCCCAGGCTCGCCGTGCGGCTGCGGACGAAAGCCTGGTGAGCTTCATCGAGGCACGCCCAGCCCAGGCCGGTCCCCAGGACTGCCCACGCGGCGGCGCCCGGTGACCATCCGGCCCCGGCCGCCAGGGCGCGGAACCAGAGGAAGGCCAGCACCGCGTACTCGGAGGCGTGAGCGGCCTTCCGGACGAGCCAGTGCAGCGCGTCGAGCTGCAGGGGGGTGGCCGAGGGCAGGAGCCACCGGAACAGGGGCAGGAGCAGGCGACTGGTGTGCTCGGCGCTGCCGGCATCCGAGGAAAACAGGAGGATCACGCCCATCCAGACGAGCGGAGGCAGCCAGTGGATGGGTCTCATGGGGACCAGTCTATCGTGAGCGTGGTAGAGTGGCGCGATGCTCGGCGAGATCCTCGACGATCTCTTGACGTCGCCGTCGACCGGGCCCTGCATCACGACGTTCCGCCACTTCCCGCCGCGCCCCCCCGTCCTCGTGCCCTTCCCGTCGTCGCTGGATCCGCGCATCGCCGAGGCACTGCGCGGCCGTGGCATCTCCGAGTTGTACTCGCACCAGGCCAAGGCCTGGGAGCTCGTCGACAAGGGCGAGCACGTCGTCGTCGTGACCCCGACCGCCTCGGGCAAGACGCTTTGCTACAACCTGCCGGTGCTCCAGATGCTCCTCGCCCAGCCCGACGCTCGCGTGCTCTATCTGTTCCCCACCAAGGCCCTGGCTCAGGATCAGCTGGCCGAGCTGGAGGAGCTGGCCCGGAGCTTGCCCGAGCTCCGGATGTTCACGTACGATGGCGACACGCCTCAGGACGCTCGTCGGGCCGTGAGGGCGCGCGCCAACCTCGTGCTGACCAACCCCGACATGCTCCACTCGGGGATCCTGCCCCACCACACCAAGTGGGCGGTGCTCTTCCAGAATCTCCGATTCGTCGTGATCGACGAGCTCCACGCCTACCGGGGGGTGTTCGGCAGCCACGTCGCGAATGTCATCCGCCGGCTCAAGCGGCTGTGCCGGCATTACGGGTCGAACCCCCAGTTCGTCATGGCCTCGGCCACGATCGCCAACCCCCGGGAGCTGGCCGAGCGGCTCACCGGGGAAAGCGTGGCGGAGGTCGCCGAGAACGGCGCGCCCCGCGGCGACAAGCTCTTTCTCTGCTACAACCCGCCGGTGGTGAACGCGGAGCTCGGGATCCGCGCACCATACCTGGGCGAGGCCGCGCGGCTGGCGATCCGGTTCCTCAAGGCCCGGATCCCGACGATCGTGTTCGCGCAGAGCCGCCTGGCCACCGAGGTCCTGCTCGGGTCAGTCAAGAGCGGCGTGGCCGACCGCACCGGCGATACCGGCATCGTCCGGGGCTATCGGGGTGGCTACCTGCCCGGCCGTCGGCGCGCCGTGGAGCAGGGGCTGCGCGCGGGCGAGGTGCTGGGCGTCGTCTCCACCAACGCGCTGGAGCTGGGCGTGGACATCGGCCATCTGGACGTGGCCGTGCTGGCCGGCTATCCAGGCACGATCGCCTCGCTGTGGCAGCAGGCGGGGCGGGCCGGGCGCCGGGCCGGCTCGTCGGCCGCCGTGTTCGTGGCGACCAGCGCCCCGCTCGACCAGTTCATGGTCGCGCATCCCGACTACCTGTTCGGCACACCCCCCGAGCATGCCCGGGTCAATCCCGACAACCCCTTCATCCTCGTCAACCACCTCAAGTGCGGGGCCTTCGAGCTGCCCTTCGGGGGTGAGGAGCGGTTCGGGGAGCTCGACGTGCGCCGCTTCCTCGCCGGGCTGGAGGACGAAGGGGTCCTTCACCAGGCGGGTGGGCGCTGGCACTGGGCGTCGGAGACGTACCCGGCCGACCACATCTCGTTGCGCACCGTCACCAGCGACAACTTCCTGGTCATCGACACCACCGCTCGGGACGAGCGGCAGACGAAGCGGCGGCAGATCATCGCCGAGGTCGACTGGGGCAGCGCCTTCGCCACCATCTACCCCAAGGCCATCTACATGGTGGAGAGCGAGCCGTACGAGGTCCAGGAGCTGCACTACCGCGAAGACGAGGAGAAGGTCGCGTACGTCAAGCGGGTCAACGTCGACTACTTCACCGATGCGATCAGCGCGAAGGGGGTATGGATCCTCCGCCGGCTGGCCGACCGCGAGCACCTTTCGTACGTCGCCGAGCAGGGCGAGGTGCTGGTGGCCGAGAAGGTTGTCGGGTTCAAGAAGATCAAGCTGGGGACGCTCGAGAATGTGGGTTCGGGTGAGGTGGAGCTGCCCCAGCAGGAGAAGCAGACGACGAGCGCCTGGATCACCCTGCCCGAGGAGATGCTGGCCCGCGTGAGCGCCTCCCGTGAGGAGCTCATCGACGGCATGCGGGCCGTCGCGTACCTCCTGCACCACCTGGCCCCCATCTTCCTCCTCTGCGACATCCGTGATCTCGGCTCCTGGCTGGGGGATACGACGCCGGCCGAGACGGGAGCGGTGGCCACCCGCGAGAGCGCCAAGCGGCGGCTGCTGGGCGCCGAGCGATTCCAGCCCACCATCTATCTGTACGACGCCCACGCCGGGGGCATCGGCCTGGCCGAGCGCGTCTTCGACGTGCTGCCCCTACTGCTGCGGCGTGGGCTGGAGACCCTCCAGGCCTGCCCCTGTCGCTGGGGCTGCCCGTCCTGCGTCGGCCCGGTGAACGAGGTGGGCCGCCGGGCGAAGGTGACAGCAGCGGCGCTGCTCGGTGAGCTCACCCGCTGAGCCGCGCGGCCGGGGAGCCGTCGACGAGCTCCGTCGGATCATCCGGCGGATCGAGGCCTCGCGGTCGGCGCGGCTGGCGCCCGAGCCGGTCGAGCATGTGGTGGGTGGGGAGCTGGTCGACACGCCGGCCGGACGGCTGGTCACGGTGCGCCGCGAGTTCCCGCTCGGCCACTGCCACGGGCGTCTGGCCCTGGGCCAGGCCCTCGACGCCTCGTCCGATGTCCTCAGCCTGATCGCACGATCCGAGGCGGTGCCGGCCGAGGCCCGCGGGCTGCTGTTCCTCGACACCGAGACGACCGGCCTCGCTGGAGGCACCGGTACCTACGCGTTCCTTGTGGGAGTGGGCTACGTGGAGGGCGACCGGTTCGTCGTCGTCCAGTACTTCATGCGCGACTTCGACGAGGAGCCGGCGCTGCTGGCCGCGCTCGAGCCGCTGCTGGGCCGCGCCAGCGGGCTCGTCACCTTCAATGGCAGCGGCTTCGACCTGCCGCTGCTGGAGACGCGTTTCCTGCTGGCCCGCCGCCGCTGGCCGGCCGTGCCGGGCCAGCTCGATCTCCTGCGTCCGGCCCGCCGAGTATGGGCTACCCGGCTCGCGGACTGTCGGCTGCTCACGCTCGAGCGTGAGGTGCTCGGCCTCGTCCGGGACGACGATGTCCCCGGGGCCCTCATCCCGGCGCTCTACTTCGACTTTCTACGATCGCGTTGCGCCGGGCCGCTGGCCAGGATCTTCGCCCACAACCGGGCCGACGTGCTCTCGCTGGTGGGGCTGCTCGGCTGGTTCACCCGGACGCTCGCCGGTGGCGACGTCGGCGTGCGGCCCTGGGAGCTGGCCGGACTGGGCCGGCTGTGGGAGCGCTCCGATCGCGAGCGAAGCGCCGAGTATTACCGCGCCGCCCTCGCCGCCGGGCTCGATGGCGCTGAGGCCTGCGGGGTCCGCCTGCGCCTGGCGCTGTGGGAGAAGCGCCTGGCCCGCTGGGACGCGGCCTGCGCGCTGTGGGAGGCCGTGGCCGGCGCCGGCCGGTTCGATCTGCACCCCTGGGAGGAGCTGGCCAAGTACCACGAGCACCGCCGCGGCGACTTCGGGCGGGCCCGTGACATCGTGTGCCGGGCGCTGGGCCGGGCCCGGAGCGGAGGTGCTTCGGCGCCGGCGCTGGACGCGCTGGGACGCCGACTGGGCCGTCTCGAGCGCCGGCTCGCCGCGGGTCGGCCCTCGTCCCCCGCGGGGAAGCTGACCGCGATCGCGCCGGGCTAGCTCAGCGGGAACGTGACCACGTGCAGCACGTGGGCCTCGGGCCGCACCCGCAGGCCCGTGGGGAAGGCCGCCGCCGACGGTTGGGAGGAGTGCACGCGGCGACCTGAGGCGAGCCCCAGGCAGTAGAGCGTCTCCGAGCCGCGGAAGTACCGTCGGACGATGACGGCCTCGCCATCCGGGGCCGGCACGAACGTGATGTCGTCAGGGCGGATCATCACCTTGACCTTCTCCCCGGGCTCGCGGCCCTCCACGTTCCGGAACACGCCGACCTCGGTCACGACGCCCTCGGGGGTCACGAGGCCGGGCAGGAAGTCGGCGGCGCCGACGAACTCGGCGACGAAGGGCGTGGCCGGATGGTGATAGATCACCTCGGGCGGCGCCAGCTGCTCGAGTCGTCCCGCGTCGAGGACACCGACCGCGTCGGCGATGGCGAACGCCTCTTCCTGGTCGTGGGTGACGAAGACCGCGGTCGTGCCGGTGCCCCGGAGCACCTTTTCCACCTCATCGCGCATCTGGGCCCGGAGATCGGCATCGAGGTTGGAGAACGGCTCGTCGAGGAG
>JBOHPM010000226.1:0-5722 GCA_050731715.1 Candidatus Rokuibacteriota bacterium | reverse complement strand
CCGAGTTCTCCACGCGCCGGACCGCCTGGCTCACCGCCTCCTCCTGGTCGACCAGCTTGTGCGCCTCCTCCTGGACGAGCAGGCGCCGGGCCTCGGCCACCCGCAGACGGCGGCGCCGGGTGCGACCGGGCATGATGCTGGAGAGCATCTCCCGGAGGTTGAGGCCCATCTCCTCCATGCCCTGCCCGGAGAGCACCTCCACGATGGGCATGGCCTGCTGCTGCGTCTCCAGCTCCACCAGGCGGTCATCCAGGCGGCCGGCCCGGAGCTGGGCGCGCAGCTTGTCCCGGGTGGCCTCGCGCGCCCCCACTCCGACCTCCTCCAGCGACTCGCTCGAGAAGGGCTCGCGCCCCCGAGGCAGCAGGGCGTCCAGGAGCCGGTCCTCGGCGAGCTCCGCGGCCTTGTCCTGGACGGCGGCCGCCATCTCGGCCTTCACCATGGTGACGGCCAGCTCGGTCAGCTCCCGGATCATGGACTCGACGTCACGCCCCACGTACCCGACCTCGGTGTACTTCGACGCCTCGACCTTGACGAAGGGGGCCTGGGCGAGCTTGGCCAGGCGCCGGGCGATCTCTGTCTTCCCCACGCCGGTGGGACCGATCATGATGATGTTCTTGGGGGCGACCTCGTCCCGGAGTTCGGCCGGGAGATTCTGGCGCCTCCAGCGGTTGCGCAGAGCGATGGCGACCGCGCGCTTGGCCCGCTCCTGCCCCACGATGTAGCGGTCCAGCTCGGTGACGATCTGTGCCGGCGTTAAGCTGGCGTTCACAGCACTTCGACCGTGATGTGGTCGTTAGTGTACACGCAGATCCCGGCCGTGATCCGCATGGCCTCGGCGACGATGGTCCGGGCGTCGAGCTCGGTGTGGGCGATGAGAGCCCGGGCCGCGGCCAGCGCATAGGCACCGCCCGAGCCGATGCCGATCAGGCCGTCGTCAGGCTCGATGAGGTCGCCGGTCCCCGACACGATGAAGCTGTGCTCGCGATCGGCGACCGCCAGCAGCGCCTCCAGCCGGCGCAGCACACGGTCGGCCCGCCAGTCCTTGGCCAGCTCCACCGCAGCCCGAGCCAGGTTGCCGCGAAACTCCTCGAGCCGCCCCTCGAAGCGGGCGAACAAGGTGAAGGCGTCGGCGGCGGCGCCCGCGAAGCCCGCCAGGACCCGGTCCTGGTAGAGCTTGCGAACTTTGCGGGCTCCCGCCTTGACAACGGTCTGGCCGATCGTCACCTGGCCGTCCCCGCCGATCGCGACCTGCCCGCGGTGGCGCACGCAGAGCACGGTGGTGGCGCGGATTTGCGGCGCGCCCGCCCGCTGCTGGTGTTGTAGCGGGGACCGCGAGCTTGGCTCGGACCGAGGGTGGCCTGCCCCAGGGGCGGAGTGGCTCCGTCGTTTTTCTGGATTGATCATGTCGAGCCCGGTTGGGTCAATTGGACTGGCGGTGGGCGCGGGGGTGGGCGCGGTTGTACACTCGCATGAGCTGGGTCGCGGTCACGTGAGTATACCGCTGGGTCGTGGACAACCGGCTGTGCCCGAGCAGCTCCTGGATCATCCGGAGATCGGCGCCCCGGTCGAGCAGATGCGTCGCGAAGGTGTGCCGGAGCGTGTGCGGCGTCACGCGCCGGGCGATTCCGGCGGCCCGCGCCTCGCGGCGCACGATCTCGAAGATGCTCCGGACCCCCAGCCGGCGCGGGCCACGGCCCAGGAACAGCGGGCCCTCGTCGTGTCCGCGAGCCTGCAGGTAGGCGTCGAGCGCGGCGGCCGCGCGGGCGCCGAAGGGCACCTCCCGCTCCTTGCCCCCCTTGCCCAACACGCGCACGGTACCCCGGGTGAGATCCGTGTCGTCGAGATCGAGCCCGGCCAGCTCGGACACCCGCAACCCGCTGGCGTACAGGAGCTCGAGCACGGCCCGGTCTCGGGGCGGCACCGAGGCGCGGTCCAATAAAGCCTGGGATTCGTCAACGGGCAGGAACGACGCCAGCTTCCGGCCCAGGCGAGGACCCCGGACGTCCACGGCGGGATTGCGGGAGAGCGCGCTCCGGCGCACGAGGAAGCGCAGCCAGCTCCGCAGCGCGGCCAGCTTCCGGGCAATCGAGGCCGGCTCCAGCCCCAGACCGTGTAGATGCATGAGCCAGGCGCGGACGAGCCGGGCATCGACGGCCGCGAGCGCCTCGTTCAGGCCCCGGCACCCCGTGGCCTCCAGGCAATACCCGCGGAACTGCTCGAGATCGCTCCGATAGCTGCGGCAGGTGTGGGGGGAGAGCTGCTTTTCCAGGCGTAGATAGCGGAGGAAGGCCCCCAGCGGGTCGCTCATCTCATCAGACCGGCAGCTCGGCCTCCCGGCGGAAGTCGCAGCCCTCCTTGACACACATCAGCACCATGCGCCCGCGCGTCATCCGCGTGGTCACGAAGGGCGCGCCGCACTTGGGACAGGGCTCGGCGACCGGCCGCTGCCACAGGACGAACTTGCACGTGGGATAGGCGGAGCAGCCGTAGAACGTGCGGCCGCGCTTGGAGCGGCGCTCGACCAGCTCGCCGGTGCAGCCGGTCTGGGGGCAGGCAATGCCCAGTGTCACCGGCTTGGTCGTCTTGCACTCTGGATAGCCCGAGCAGGCGATGAACTTGCCGAACCGCCCGTGCTTGACGACCATGGCCCGCCCGCACGTGGGACAGACCTCGTTCGTCGGCTCGTCCTCGGCCCGCTCACCCCCGCTCAGGTCACGGGTATAACGGCAGTCGGGGTAGTTCGAGCAGGCGATGAACTTGCCAAACCGCCCGCGCCGCTCGATCAGCTCCCCCGCACAGTCGGGACAGGTCTCCCCGGTGGGCGTCCCCTGTTTCTCGTTCGACATCTCCTTCTTCGCCCGGGCCAGGTCGCGCTTGAAGGGCTCGTAGAACTCCTTGACCGTCTGGACCCAGTTCCGCTCGCCCTCCTCGACCTTGTCGAGATGGTCCTCCATCTGGGCGGTGAACTCGACGTTCATGACCTCCGAAAAGTACGGCAGGAGCTTGTCGGTCACCGCCATGCCCAGCTCGGTGGGGAACAGCGTGCGCCGCTCGCGCCGGACGTAGCCGCGGTCGTGGATGATGGTGCCCAGGATGGAGGCGTAGGTGGACGGCCGCCCGATCCCCAGCTCCTCGAGGGCTTTGATGAGCGCCGCTTCCGTGTAGCGCGCTGGCGGCTGGGTGAAATGCTGTTTGGGGTCGAGACCGAGCACCCTCAGCACTTCGCCTTCGGTGAGGACCGGCACCGGGCTCTCGCTGTCCTCCTCGCCGGCCGCGTCATCCTCCCGGCTTTCGACGTACACTGCCGTGAAGCCCTTGAACTTCATGGTCTGGCCCTGGGCCCGGAACAGGCACTGGCCGGCGTCGATATCCGCGCTCACCGTGTCGTAGACGGCCGGCACCATCTGGCTGGCCAGGAAGCGCTCCCAGATGAGCCGGTAGAGGGCCTGCTGATCGCGGTTGAGAAAGCGCGCCGCGTTCCGCGGCTCGAGGTCGACGTCGGTGGGCCGGACCGCCTCGTGCGCCTCTTGCGCGCTGCCGCGCGACTTGTAAGCGGGCGGCGTCTCCGGCACGTACTCGGGCCCCAGGCGGCCGCTGACCCACACGCGCGCCTGCTCCTGGGCTTCGCGGCTCACCCGGACCGAGTCGGTCCGCATGTAGGTGATCAGGCCCACCGACCCCTTGTCGCCGATGTCCACGCCCTCGTAGAGCTGCTGGGCCACGGTCATCGTCTTCTTGGCCGTGAAGCCGAGCTTGCGCCCCGCCTCCTGTTGTAACGTCGACGTGATGAACGGAGCCGCCGGGTTGCGCCGACGCTCGCCGCGGGTCACGCTCCGGACCACGAAACGGGCGCCGTCCAGACCGGCCATCAGCGCCCGAGTCGTCTCCTCGTTGGGCAGCACCGCCTTCTCACCGGCGACCTCGCGGAGCGTGGCCACGAACTCGGGGGGGTGCTGGGCGCGCAGGCGCGCATGCAGCGACCAGTATTCCTCGGGCTGGAAGGCCTGGATCGCTCGCTCTCGGTCGACGATGAGCCGCACCGCGACGGACTGCACCCGGCCGGCCGACAGGCCTCGCTGCACCTTCTCCCACAGCAGCGGCGACAGGCTGTAGCCGACGAGCCGGTCGAGCACCCGGCGCGCCTGCTGAGCATCGACCTTCTTGAGATCGATCTTGCCAGGATTCTGGAAGGCCGCCTTGACCGCGCGCTCGGTGATCTCGTTGAAGGCGACCCGGTAGACCTTGCGGCGATCGACGGCGAGCTCCTGCGCCAGGTGCCAGCCGATGGCCTCACCCTCGCGGTCGGGGTCGGTCGCGATGTAGAGCGCGTCGGCCCGCTCGGCCGCCTTCTTGAGATCGTCCAGCACCTTCTTCTTGCCGGGCGTCACCACGTACTTGGGCTTGAAGTTCTTCTTGGGATCCACGCCGAGGGACGACTTGGGCAGGTCCCGGATATGGCCCATGGAGGCTTTGACGATGTACTTCGAGTCCAGATATTTCTGGATCGTCTTTACCTTCGTGGGCGACTCCACCACCACCAGGCCTTTGGCCACTACGTCCTCCCTCCACTGTTCGGGACTGTCACCCAGCGCTGCCCGTCGAGCTGTCGGGCCCGACCATTGAGCTCGAGCGCGATCAGCGCCGCGGCGACGCGGCCGGGACTGCTCCCCGTGCGCGCGATCAACCTCTCGATGTGCTGCGGCTCGTCGGGCCGGAGCAACGCCAGCAGGCGTCCCTCCTCGCTGTCGACCGCCGGTACCTCAACCTCATGGCCCGGCGACGGCGCGCGCACGGCCCGACGCCACTGGTCGGGCAATTCTTGCACGACGTCCTGCCAACCTCGTATCAGTTTAGCACCGTCTTGAATGAGGGCATTCGCGCCCTGGCTCGTCGGCGACGTGATTTGCCCTGGAACGGCGAACACTTCGCGGCCGAGATCGGCAGCCAATGATGCCGTGATGAGCGCCCCCGAGCGCTCGGGCGCCTCCACCACGACGACCCCGAGGGCGAGACCGGCCAGCGTGCGGTTCCGAGCCGGGAAGTGCCAGGCCAAGGGCGCCGTGCCAAGGGGGAATTGCGACACCAGCGCGCCCCGGGCCACGATCTCCTCCATCAGCGCGCGGCTCTCGGGTGGATAGACGACGTCGACGCCGCTCCCGAGGACAGCCAGCGTACGGCCAGCGGCGGCGAGCGCACCACGATGGGCCGCGGTGTCGATGCCCCGGGCGAGGCCGCTGACGATGGTGATGCCGCGCGCGGCGAGATCGAACGCCAGGCGCTCGGCGACGGCCGCGCCGTACGCGCTGGCCCGCCGCGTCCCGACGATGGCGATCGCCAGCGTGTCCTCCGCGACCAGCGTCCCGCGTACCCACAGATCCGGGGGCGCCGGAGCCGCCGCCAGGAGCGCCGGATACCGGGGATGGCGCGGACCGAGAGCCAGACAGTCCATCGCTTCGGTCACATTGCCTGGGCGAGCGCCCCCGGTCAAGAATCCGAACCGATACGCTCGCCATCGCTGCGCGGCGGGCGGCTAGCGGCGGACCGAGCCTCGACTGGTGGCGAGGAGGTTTCTCGCCTTGCCGGCGGCGTTGGAGTCGGGGTGCTCCTGCACGACCCGCTCCCAGGCCGCGCGGGCGCGGCCGGCTTCGCGCAGATTGGCGTGACAGAGGCCGATCTTGAGGAGCGTCTCGGCGGCCCGCCCGTTCGACGGGTTGTGATCGAG
>JBOHPM010000225.1:0-5739 GCA_050731715.1 Candidatus Rokuibacteriota bacterium | reverse complement strand
CACGGCGCCTTCAGCTCGGGGGTGGCGTACAGGTGGGGCACGGAGTCGAACAGGCGCGATAGCGGCTGGTCGGCCTGGGCGGCGATCGCCAGGAGCTTGCAGGCGGCCAGGATGCCATCGTCCACGCCATAGTAGTTCTCGGCGAAGAACATGTGGCCGCTGACCTCGCCCCCCAGGAGGATGCCGTCGTCTCGCATCTTGCGCTTGAGGTGCGAATGGCCCGTTTTCCACATGACGGGCACTCCGCCGTGCCGCCGGATCTCCTCCACCAGCAACTGGGAGGATTTCACGTCGAAGACCACTTTCGCGCCGGGGCGGCGGGCCAGGAGGTCGCGGGCCAGCAACACGAGCACGAGGTCGGCCTCGTGGCGGCGGCCCCGCTCGTCGACGATCCCCACCCGGTCGGCGTCTCCGTCCCAGGCCACCCCCACGTCGGCACCCACTTCCAGCACCCTGGCCTGCAGATCCACGACGTTGTTGGGATCCTCGGGGTCGGGCAGGTGGTTGGGAAAGCTACCGTCGGATTCGCAGTGCAGCTCGACGACCTCGCAGCCCAGGCGCCGGAGCAGGGCCGGGCCGTAGAGGCCAGCCACCCCGTTGCCGGCGTCGGCCACGACGGTGAGCGTGCGCGTCAGCGAGACGAGACGCTCGACCGTCGCGAAATACTCGTCGCGTGGATCGCGGGTGCTCGAGGCTCCGGCGCCCGTCGCGTAGTCCTCGGCGACGATGAGATGACGCAGGCTCTGGATCTCCTCCTCGGTCAGCGGCGCGGCGCCGGCCCACACCATCTTCACGCCGTTGTACTCGATGGGGTTGTGGGAGCCGGTGATGGTGGCGCCGCCGTCCAGGCGCCAGTGGGCGGTGGCGAAATAGAGGATCGGGGTGGTGACCAGCCCCACATCGACGACGTCGACCCCGGCGGCGCGGACACCGGCCACGAAGGCGGCCTTGAGCTCGGCCGAGGACAGGCGGTTGTCCTGGCCCACCGCGATGACGCGGCCGCCGCGCCGGCGAAGCAGCGTGGCGTAGGCGCGACCGACCCGGGTGAAAACGTCGGCATTGATGTCGGCGCCGACCCGCCCGCGCACGTCGTAGGCGCGGAAGATATGCGGGTTCAGCATTGTCTCACCGGCGCTCCTGGGCTATCGTGAGCCGATTCTGCGATCACGCTGTGGAGGTTACCACGAGCATCCCGAGCCCGAGATCACGATGACCGACGACGCCGAACTGCGCGCGCGCGGCGCCCTGGCCGCAGCGGTCGAAGCGGCGCGGGCCGCCGGCGAGGTCGCGCTGAAATACTACCGGGCCGGCTTCGCGGTCACGCTCAAGCCGGACTCGACCCCGGTGACCCAGGCCGACCGCGAAGCCGAGCAGGTCATCCGCGACATCCTGGGGCGGGCCCTTCCGGACTACGGCTTCCTGGGCGAAGAACTCGGCGCCTGCGGCCCCGCCGAGCGCCGCTGGATCGTCGATCCCATCGACGGGACCCAGAATTTCGTGCGGCACATTCCCCTCTGGGCGACGCTGATCGCGCTGGAAGAGGCCGGTGACGTGACTGTCGGCGTGATTCACAATCCCGTCACCGGCGACCTCTACGCGGCTCGCCGCGGCGCTGGCGCGTCGCTCAATGGCGCTCCGCTGAGGGTGTCGTCCCGAGCGGACCTCGGCGAGGCGCAGCTCGTCCACGCCGGGCTCGACATCCTGCGCCTGGGCGGGTACTGGGAGGGCTTCGTCCGTTTGGTCGACGCCACCGCTCGCCAGCGGGGGTTCGGCGACTATTACGGCTACACGCTCGTGGCCGAGGGCAAGGCCGAGGTCTACCTCGAGGCGGACCTCAAGCCCTGGGACCTCGCCGCCTGCCGGCTCCTCGTCGAGGAGGCGGGAGGGCGCTTCACGGACTTCGAGGGTCGGCCCACGATCTACACGGGTACCGCGCTGGCGACGAACGGTTACCTGCACGAGTCCGCCCTCGGCCTGCTCCACGGCGGTGGGCCGAAGACTTGATCGCCTCTCGGCGCTTTGCTAGGGTCCGATCACCGTGACGCTTCAGGGAATCGGCGTGTCGGTCATGCCGCTCGACAATCGCCGTGAATTCCTCGTCGCGGCGGCAATCGAGGCCGACCGCCTCGGTTACGGCGCCTTCGTGCTGCCCGAGACGTGGGCCCTCGACGTTCCCGTGGTCTTGGCCGAGGCCGCCGTGAAGACCCGGCGCATCGTGCTGGGCACCGGGATCGTCGGCGTCTGGGGCCGGAGCGCGGGCACGCTGGCCATGACGGCGGCGACGCTGGCGTCGCTGTCGAGCGGTCGCTTCGTGCTCGGTCTGGGCGCCAGCACCGCCCAGCTCGCCGAGGGGCTGCACGACGTGCCCTTCCAGCAGCCCACCGTTCGCCTGCGGCGGGTGCTGACGCAGGTGCGGGCGCTGCTGCGCGGCGAGCGCATCCCGCTGGCCGCCGGTGGGGCCCGTGCGCTCAAGCTCAACCTGCCGCCGGCGCCGGACGTGCCCATCTACCTCGCGGGGCTGGCCGACGAGTCCGTCCGGCTGGCCGGAGAGCTGGCCGACGGCTGGCTGCCCTTCCTCTATCCGCGCAGTCGGCTCACGGTGGGCCGGGCCCTGCTCGCCGAAGGGCGGGCGCGGCGCAGCGACCCCGCCGGAGAGCTTCCAGCGATCTATCCCTCCGTACCGACCGTGGTGGCCGAAGACCCGGAACGGGCTCGCGCCGGCGCGGCGTGGTTCGTGGCCTTCTACCTCACCACCATGGGGACGCTGTACCGACACTCGCTCGCCCGCCAGGGGTACAGCAAGGAGGTGGAGGCGGTCCTGGCCGCCAACACGCCGCGCAACCGTGGCGTCGTTCCCCCCGAAGCCGAGGCCCTGCTCGACGAGCTCACGATCTTCGGAACGCCGGCCCAGGCCCGGGCCGCGCTGGACCGCTGGCGGGCCGCCGGTGCCGCGCTGCCTGTCGTGCTGCTCCCACCGAACCTGACGCGGGACGAGCTCGACTTCACGCTGAACGGGTTACGGCCGGCATGACCGGACGCGATCGAGTCGTAGCCGCCTACAAAGGGGGGTACGCCGATTGCGTGCCGGCCTATCCGATCGCCGGCTCCTTCGCCGGCTGCCTGGACGGTCTCAGCATCGAGGAGTACTGCACCGACCCCCAGAAGGCCGTGCGGGCCATGCTCAACTATTACGAGCGATACCAGCCCGACATCATGATCGCCTTCAACGATCTGGCCAAGGAGGCCGAAGCGATCGGCTGCCGCGTCAAGTACTCCGACTACGTGGTGCCGTCCATCGATCAGCACGTGCTGCAGGACGACAAAGGCAAGCTGGCCCGGCTGGAGATCCCCGATCCGCTCCGGCACGGCCGGCTCCCGGCCTTTCTCGAGCAGTGCACGGCGCTGTCGGCGGCCCGGCTTCCCAGCGCGCTGGGGGCGGTCCTGGTGGGGCCGTGGACGATCGCCATGCTGATGCGCAATCCCGAGCTGATGTGTCTGGATACGATCGACGACCCCGGCTTCGTGCACGAGCTCATGCGCTTCGCCACGGAGTACGCCAAGCGCTTCGGCGATGCGGTGCTGGGTACCAAGATTGGCCTCAGCTACACGGATCCCACCGCATCCTGCTCGCTGGTGGGGCCCGACACCTATCGGGAATTCATCAAGCCCTACCACGTAGAGCTGGTCGAGCACTTCAAGGCCAAGAAGGCGGGAACGACCGTGCACATCTGCGGCACGACCCACCAGATCCACGAGGACCTGGTGGACGTGGGGTTCGTCGCCATCACGATCGACCTCGATCAGCAGGCCGATCCGCGACTCCAGGTGGACCAGCTCGACAAGCTCGTGACCCTGGGCAACCAGCGGGGCGTGGTCGCCATCGGCAACGTGGACGTGACGATCTTCGAGCGGGCGACCCGGGAGGAGATCGAGGCCGAGGTGCGGCGCTGCATCGACACCGTCGGCCGCCGTTCGCGCTTCGTGCTCTCGACCTCTTGCGAGCTCCCGCCCCGCGCCAATCCCGACTGCGTGCGGTGGTTCATGGACTGTGCCCGCACCTACGGCAGCTACGAGCGCATCCTGGGGACCGACACGCCCCGGTGAGCGGCCCGGGCGCGGGTCGCGCCGGTGAGCACGCTGGCGATCCACCCCGGTCCGCTCGGCGATGTTCTGCTGGCCGTTCCCGCGCTGCGCGCGCTGCGGGCTGAGGAGCCGGCGGAGCCGTTGCTCCTGGCCGCCCAGCCCGGCGTGGGCGGCCTCTTGGGGGCTCTCGGTGCCGTCGACGGTACGCGTTCCTTCGATGGCCTCGGGCTGCAGACGCTGTTCGTGGAGGATGACGCCCCGCCCTCCCTGGAGGCACTCCGCGCCGCGCGTCGGATCGTTTGCTGGTTCGGATCCCGTGACGCTGTCTTTGCCCGCCGGCTCCGCGCGCTGGCCCCCGACGCCGTCGTGGCTTCACCGACGGGAGACGGCGCCCGTCTCGTCTGGCAGCACCTGCTCGCCACCGTCCACGCCGCGCCGGCGGTGACGTTGGGTCCGTGTGATCCGTCACCTCAGGTGAGGGACGCCGGTCGCCGGGCGCTGCGGCGGGCAGGATGGCGCCCCGATACCCGGCTCGTGGTCGTCCACCCGGGCGCCGGCGGCGTCGACAAGCGCTGGCCCGTCGAGGGTTTCGTCAAGGTGCTGACGCCGTTGAGCGCGCGGGCGGATGTGACCGTCATGTTGCACGAGGGACCGGCGGACGCCGACGCGGTGACCGCCGTCGTGGCGCGCCTGGCCGGCCGGGCCGCCGTGTTGCGAGGCCTGCCCCTCGTGGAGCTGGCCGGCGCGCTCGCTCAGGCCGCCGTCTACCTGGGCAACGACTCCGGAGTCAGCCACCTGGCCGCCGCGGTGGGTGTGCCCGGCCTCATCCTGTTCGACGAGCGGCGCCTCGCCTGGCGCCCCTGGTCGGCGTCCGCCGACGTGGTCCTCATCGACACCGCCTCGGCGAGGCAGGCCGACGTGGTCAGGGTGGTGGACCGGCTCGCGCGTCTCCTCGTCTGAGGGACGGTGGAAAGCTTTTGCCCGGGCCGCCCGCGCACCAGTCGATTTTGACATCTCAACGCTCGCCGGAAATGAGTCACCGCCCCGCTCGCCAGTGATCGCGAACGCTCCTGCGTAACCAGATCGTCAGATTCGTCGACCGTCGTGCTGTCACGAGGGCGAATCACGATGAACGTCGTGATCAGATTTCATCCAAACACGCGCGACCGTCGCGTCGATGGCGTTTTTGACGTATGCCCGCGTGAAGTTTGTAACTTCCCCCTTGACACCACGCAGGGCCGAGCGTAATTACGACTGAACAACTGCGAACGATTTCTTTAACAATCCGACAGGGGCGATCATGTCGCGGCGTGTAGTCGGAACCACCAGGGTTGGTGAAGGGCGGCCGCGAGTGCCGGCCCGCGTCCGGGTCGGTACCAAGCGCACGATCGCTTCCCTCGGCACGAGCGCAACGCTGATGCACCTGCCCGACGGCGTGCTGCTCACCGACGAGCAGCAGCGCATCTGCTGGAGCAACGCCGCCGCGACCCGCCTGACCGGCTGGTCGCGTCACGAGCTGACCGGCATGCCGCTCGGAGCGCTGATCGCCGGCGAGCAACTCGATGCGATCGCCCGTGCGCGCGGGATCGAGGCCGGTCAGCTGCAGCGCTATCACTGCCTGCTGCAGGCGAAGTCGGGCGAGCGTGAAGTCTCCGT
>JBOHPM010000224.1:0-5752 GCA_050731715.1 Candidatus Rokuibacteriota bacterium | reverse complement strand
GCCTCACGGTGCAATCGCCGGCCTTCGGCCACGGCATCGGGCAGCCAGGCTTCGAGCAGATCCCAGCGATAGGAGAAGGTCGGCTCGTACCGCTCCGCGGTCTTGACGACCCAGAGTCCCTGCTGCAGCTCGGCCATGGCCCGCTCGAACTCGCGGGTCTTGGCCGACTCCAGCATGAACGCGTTGGCCCGGAGGTCCCGGGTGAATAGCGGATGCTCGGCGATGAGGACGTCCATCAGGCGGCGAGCGGTCAGGCTGAGGTGACCGACCACGTATTCGGCGCGGTAGTCCCGGGCCCGCTGGTGTCCTCGGACGAGCGCGTAGAACGCCGGGAACAGGTCGAGGGCCACGAGGACCGGGCGCGCCTTGAGGAGCTTGCCATAGTAGACGTGCTGCGCCGCGGGCAGGCGATCCTTGAGGTCCCAGGTCAGACCCACGCCGGCGTCGTGATGGGAGCGGCGAGGCCACCGCGGCCGCGCGCGGCCCACCACCGCTTCCCACAGACAGGCCACGCCCTCCGGGAAACGGTAGAACGTGGAGCAGAAGCCCACGTCGGCGATGAAGGCCAGCGCGCTCTGCGGACCGCGCACGCGCAGGGTGGGCCGGTGCCGGAAGCGGCGCTCGCGCAGGCGGAGGAGCCGCGTCGGCTCCGGCCCCCGGCGATCCTGACGCGGGCCGCGTCTCACGGCGGCGACTGGGCCCCGGCGTCGATCGCCGCGGAGGCGGGCGAGCGCGGTGCCGCCCCCGACCGCTCGGCCACCACCGCGGCCAGCTCGGCGCCGAAGATGAAGATCGTCGTCGAGTAGTAGATCCAGATGAGCACGGCCACGCCGATGCCGAAGGACCCGTAGAGCTTGCCGTAGAACCCGAACCAGGCGATGTAGGCGCCGAAGGCCCGGCCGGCCACCACCCAGAGCACGGCCACCGTCACCGTGGCCGTCACCGCCGCCCGCACCGGCACCCAGGTATTGGGGAAGGCTCGATACACGAAGAACAAGAGCCCGCCGCCGACCAGGTACACGAGCGCCACCGAGACGATCCACTTCAAGGGCAGGTCGGGCAGCGGGACGGGCGCCCGCCGTACCGCGAAGTCGCCCAGCGCGGCCAGGATGACGAGGGCCACTGTGTAGGCGACCATCAGGGAGCCCACGACGACCACGGCTAAGAGATCGAAGAGGAACCCATGGATCGGGCCCCGGCGGACCCTGACCCGAAAGGCGCGGTTGACCACGGTGCGAGTGAGCGCGAAGAGGCGGCTCACCGTGATGGCCATGCTGACGGCGCCGACGAGACCGGCGACCGTCCGCTCCTGCATGAGCAGCTTGAGGAACTCCGTCAGCTCGTCTCCGTAGGCCGGCATGAACAGGGCGGCGGTCTCTAAGACATGCTCGGCGATCTCCTCGGACTCGAGCAGGAAGCCGGCGACCGAGAAGAGGATCAGGGCCAGCGGGGCCAGGCAGCAGAGGAACGCGAACGAGAGCGCGGAGGCCAGCACGAATCCCTGGTCGAGGCCGAACCGGTGGGCGGCCGCGCGCACGTCGCTGGCCAAGCCGCGCATCCGGAGCCTCCCTTTGCCCCGGTGGCGCGACCGAACCCTCGATTCGCCCGACCGGGTGTTTGGCAACTGCTGTATCGTAGCGCGCGACGATGCCCACCTGGAGACTGACGTGGCCCGCGCTGCTGGCCCTCGCGTCGCTCGCGGGCTGCGCCGTCCTGGAGCGTGGCGACTGGCGACAGGCCCGGCGGGATGCGACCGGACTCGCCCCGGCGCCCGAGCGCACCCAGGAAGCGGTGGTGCAAGTGTACGCCGCGCGCGCGGTCGGCTGGCGTGCGGCGCTCGCCGTCCACAGCTGGATCGCCCTGAAGCCCCGCCGGGCACCGGCCTACACCCGCTACGAGGTCATCGGCTGGGGCGTCGAGCGGGGCCTGCCGGCCCTCAGGGTCAGCCGCACCGATCCGGATACCTATTGGTTTGGCAGCCGTCCCCGGCTGCTCGTGGACCGGCGCGGCCACGACGTGGACGCGCTGATCGTCCGGATCGAGGAGGCCATCGCCAGCTATCCGTACCGGGAGAGCTACCGAACCTGGCCCGGTCCCAACAGCAACACCTTCGTCGCCTACGTGGGTCGCGCCGTGCCCGAGCTGCGCCTGGAGCTGCCGCCTACCGCGATCGGCAAGGACTTCCTGCCCGGGGGAGGGCTGGTCGCCCCCACCCCCAGCGGGCGCGGGGTGCAGCTGTCCCTCCTGGGCTTGGCCGGCATCCTGGTCGGCTGGGAGGAGGGCCTGGAGGTCAATGCGCTCGGCCTCACCTTCGGGCTGGACGTGAAAGATCCGGCGCTCAAGCTCCCAGGGCTGGGGCGACTGGGAGTTCCCTGAGCTCGCAGCCGGCTGGGGCCAGGGAGCGGCGGGGGCCGAAATATTGCGCCGTGGCCCTCGGGGCCACATGCTAGGCTGCTGAAAAGTCTGCAATCCTCGACTCATGGGCGCGATCGACCGACGCCCATGGCGGAGGACAATCGACATGGACGGGATGCCGACCGGCGAGACGCGAGAGAAGGTGGCCCACTGGGTGCAGGAAGGGCTGCGACTCCTGCCTCACCTGCCGCCGCTGTTGCACGGCGACACGGCGGCGGCCCGGGTGGTCGAGCTTGAGAGGGAGTCCGAGAAGCTTCGCAAGGAGCTCGCTGACCTTCGCCGAGAGCTCGACGAGCTACGCCGAGAGCATGACCGCCTGCGCACCGACCGGGACGAGGTGGCGGTGGTGTTGAACCGGCTCATGGACTCGGTTCAGCCGATCAACCAGATCGCTCAGAAGCTGGGTGTACGACGGAGTCCCTTCGAGCGCGACCCCAAAGCCCCCGCCGCCGCGCCCGCTGCCGCGGCCTCGCCCACACCCAAGCCTAGCTGAACCGGAGCTAGCGCTTGCGGAAGCCTGCCGTTCCCGGCTGGCGTCGGGTGACCTCGACCGTGACGTCGTAGCGCTTCTCGTTCTCGGCGTCGGCGTTGAACAGGCCCACCCATACCGAGGTGCACTCCCGACCGAGCCCGTTGATGACCGTGCCCTGGGGGACGTGACGCCGGGCCTGGGGGGCGCCGCCGCGACCCCCGATCGAGACCACCCAGGCCTGATCGGACGGCACACCCTTCTCGCTGATGCGTAGACCGAGGTGCCGCGCCTCCTTCACGTCGAGGGCGTCGATGCGAAAGAATCGCGTCGTGAACGGGGCCACGGCCGCCGTGAAGTGGTGCTCCCCGAAGCGTTGATAAGCCTGGGTGAACCGTTCGGCCTTCTGGTGCGTATCGCCGATGCGGGCGCTGGGGCGGACGAACACCGTGGTGGTGGCCTCACCGTCCTCGATTCCGCCGGTGGCCCAGGGCAGGGTCTTGGGTACGGCGGCCAGCATGACGGCCTTGATGAAGTCGCCGTACCCGACCCCGAGCGCCTGGGCGAGATAGTCGTAGAGCCGGCGACCGAGGGACACGCCGGGCCGGGCCGGGAGCCGGGCCAGGGCGTCCGCGACGAAGCTGGGCGCGCCCTGCTCGATGTGCTCGAGCAGGATGCCGTAGCCGTAGGCCAGCATGCCGTCTTCGTAGTCGGCGCTGGTCTGGATCGGCACGCTGAGGAAGTAGGGATACTTGGTGAGGACGTCGCTCACGGCGGCCGCGAAGGTAATCTTCTTGGAGCGCATCGCCGCCCAGTTGGCGCTGGCGGAAATCCACCACTGCGCCGTCTCCAGCCCGGCATCGCCGGTCTCGTCCTCGGTGGCAGCGGCTGGTTCCGCGATCTCCTCTGCGACCGCGGCGGCATCCTGCCGCGCCTCCTCCGCCGCCCGGCGCCGCGCCTCCTCGGCAGCCCGCTCTTGTGCCTCCCGTTGCGCCTCCTGGTCCGCCTTGCGCTTGGCTTCGATGGCGGCCGCCTTCTGCTGCGCCTCCTCGTCGGCCCGATGCCGCGCGTCTTCCTCATCCGCCCGACGCTTGGTCTCCGCCTCAACCGCCTGCTGCCGCGCTTCCTCCGCGGCCCGCCGGCGCGCCTCTTCCGCGGCCTGCCGTTCCGCTTCCTCCCGCGCCTTGCGGGCTTCCGTCTCGGCCGCCTTCCGGCGCCCCTCCTCCGCCATCACCGAGTTCCGCCGCAGCTCATCCTCGGCCTTGCGCCTGGCGTCTTCCGCCTCGGCCGCCTTCCGGCGCGCCTCGTCCTCGGCCCGACGGCGCGCATCTTCGGTGGCGCGGCGCTGGGCCTCCTCTCCGGCCCGGCGCTGGGCTTCCGCCTCGGCCCGGCGCCACGCCTCCTCCGCCTCCGCGGCCTTCCGGCGGGCCTCGTCGTGGACCTTGCGCCTCGCGTCCTCACCGGCCCGTGAATGCGTCTCCTCGATGACCATGCCGCCCCGGCGCTCCTCGATCTTGGCCCTGGCCTCCGTGACGGGCCCAGCGTCGGCCGCGGCCGCGACGGGCTCCTCCTGCACGGACGAGCGCCGAGCGCGACGCCCCTCGCCCTCGACGAGGACATTGACCAGGACCTCGAGCTCACGCAGGGTCGTGACGGGTGGTGGGGTTCCGGCCGCCAGCGTGGCCGCGGCCGCGACGACGCGGTCCCGAAGCTCGGCGAACTCCGTATGGACCGCCGCCATCTCGTCGACCAGCGTGTCGGGCGGCAGGGCCCGCCGCTCCATCAAATCGCGGCCGGCCGCGGCCAGGGTGAGGCTCACCCGGCTCACGCGCTCGGTGAGGGTGGTGAGTCGCTGCACCAGCTCCGTCGGAGCGTCGCTCACGGGCTTCACCGCGGGCGTCCGGAGAATACCGAGCGCCGGGGCGAGGCCGTGGGCTGTCCCTGCGGGCTCAGGGACACGATGAGCTCATACGCCTTGTCCCGCTCGGGGTCGGCGTTGAACAGAGCGAGCCACAGTGCGCTGTAGTTCTTGCCGAACCCCTCGACGGACATCCCCTGCGGGCCGCAGCGCTTGGGCGGCGCCGCCATGAGCTGGTCGGATCGCAAGGTCAGCAACCAGGCGGCCGACGAGGGCTCCTCCCCCTCGGCCAGCTTGATCGCGATATCGCGAGCCTCCCGGAGCTCACCGCGCCTGATCCCGACGAATCGCGTGGTCAGCGGCGCCAGCGTGAGGGTGAAGCGATGCTCGGCCAGTCGCTCGGTGGCATCGTTCAACTCCCTCGTCTGCTCGGCCGTCTCGCCAGGCTCGCGGCCGACTCGGGTCGTGACCACCGTCGAGTCCTCGTGCTCGGTCACCACGGCATCCGCCCATACGCCGGGAATCGGGATGGCGGCGACCATCGAGTCCCGGACGAAGTCGGCGTAGGTCTGGCGCAGCCGGCCCCTGGTGACCAGCAGATCGTAGAGCACACCGCCCAGCGTCTCCGGATCGGCGCCTCCGCCCGTCTGCTGCACGGCCTGATCGACCGCGTGACGGAGGAAGGACGGTGAGACGTTCTCCACGTGATTGAGCAAGACGAAGTAGGCGCCGGCCAGACGCCCCTCGTCGTACTCGGCGCTTCGCGCGATCGGCACGCTCAGCAGATAGGGGTGCTTGGCCATCGCCGCGCGTAGCGCGTGGGCCGTGGCCATGCCCGACGACTTCCACGCGGTCCAGCCCGTGTGCGCGGCGCTCCACCAGGCCACGCCGGCGGCCCGGGCATCGAGCGTCGGCAGCGACGGCGCTGCCGAGGCCTCGCCCGAGGAGTCGGAGCGCGTCTCCGGGGGCGGCGGCACCCGGGGCGGCTCGGACGGCGGTGGCGTCACCGC
>JBOHPM010000223.1:0-5759 GCA_050731715.1 Candidatus Rokuibacteriota bacterium | reverse complement strand
GCGCCGTCGGT
Organism: Candidatus Rokuibacteriota bacterium; assembly: GCA_050731715.1. GTDB lineage: Bacteria > Methylomirabilota > Methylomirabilia > Rokubacteriales > CSP1-6 > 40CM-4-69-5. Next base: position 5,748 of record JBOHPM010000223.1, on the reverse strand, counting down.
ATGCCAGCCCTCGGCGCCCCGGCGATAGATCGCCAGGTCGAGCGCGCCGTCGGCCCCGAACTTGTTGACGCCCAGCAGGGTGATCTCCGGGTAGTCGGGATGGCGCGTCGTCTTCGAGGGATGCGGGTGCACGAGGCCAAAGCGGCGGCTGTAGGCGAGAAAATCGCCGATCTCGAGCTCCTGGCCGGGCACCACGAGGACGTTGCAGTCCAGCCAGGCCCGATAGATCGTGGCGAAACCCGCGGCGTCGAGAGTCTTGACGTCGACCCCGTGAATCTCGACCCCGATCTGCGGCCCCAGGCGGCGCACCTCGATCATCGTCCCCTCCTCCCAGCGGACGATAGTGCTCCGGCGGACCACGCGTTGACAAGTCCGGCGTTTGCCCGGATAACACGGTCCATGGACTTCGAGCTCAAGGACAAGGTGGCGGTCGTGGGCGGCGCGAGCAAGGGCCTGGGACGGGCGTGCGCGGAGGTGCTGGCCCAGGAAGGCGTCAGGGTAGCCCTGTGCAGCCGGTCGCAGGCCGATCTGGACAAGGCGGCGAAGGAGATCCACGACGTGACCGGGAGGGACGTGCTGGCCTTCGCCGGCGATCTCGATCGACCCGAGACCATCCGGGACCTGATCGCGGCGACCGTCGACCGGTTCGGCCGGCTCGACATCCTGGTGAACAACTCCGGCGGTCCTCCGCTGGCCCGCGCCCAGACCGCGACGGAAGAGCAGTGGGCCACCGCGGTGCAGCGCTCGCTGCTGTTCTTCGCCCGGATGTCCCGGGAGGCCCTGCCCCATCTCAAGCGCCAGGGTGGCGGCCGCATCATCAACATCCTGGCCAGCACGGTCTATCAGCCGATTCCCAACCTCGCGCTCTCTGGCGCCACCCGCATGGGCGTGGTGGCGTTCGCCAAGAGCCTGGCCGACGAGGTCGGCCGCGACGGCATCCTCGTCAACAACGTGTGCCCGGGCGTCATCCGCAGCGAGCGGATGCTCTCCAACACCGCCTCCCGCGCCAAGGAGCAGGGCATCTCCCTCGAGGAGGCGCTGGCCCAGCGCGCGAAGGAGACCGCGGTGGGCCGCATCGGCGAGCCGAGAGAGATGGCCTACCTGGTGGCCTTCCTGGCCTCGGGCAAGTCCAGCTACATCACCGGGACCACCATCCTGGTGGATGGCGGCCTCGTGCGCTCGGTGCTGTAGGGGGAGGTGTTCCTGAGCCAGCACGCGATGATGCACTCGGCCGCCGTGGGCGGCGACAAGATGTCGGCGGCCGAGCGCACCTTCTCCGGCCTGACCGACGAGCAGATGCGTGTCCGCCCCCGCGAGGACCTCAACTCGCTGTGACCCGCCTCCCTCAGCGGACCGGCTGGGCGCGGTCCACGGCCGCGCCGCGCAGGACCACCGCCGAGATGCGCCGCGTGTTGGCGATGTTGTCCAGCGGGTTCGCTTCGAGCACGATGAAGTCGGCGCTCTTGCCGGCCTGCAGCGTGCCCGCGTCGGCGATCCGCAAGAGCTCGGCCGAGTTGCGCGTGGCCGCCACGATGACCTGCATGGGCGTCATCCCGGCCAGCACCATGTCCACCAGCTCGTCGTGCGGACCCCATGGCCTGTTGCCGTCGGTTCCCAGCGTGATGCGCACGCCCGCCGCATTCAGCTTCGCCAGATTGCGCGCCTGAATCCCGTAGGCGGCCTGGGCCGCCGGCCGGTCGGTGTTCGCCGCTTCCAGCTTCGCGAGCTCCTCGGCCCCAAGGCCGGCCCGCAGCCAGCCCAGGTCCACCTTCACGCCCCGATCCGGCAGGTTCGGCGTGAGGGTCAGGTTCGGACGCTGCGTGAACATGGCCACCAGCTCGTCGTCGATGTCCCGGTCGCGAACGCCGTGCGCGAACGCGTCGATCCCGGCGCGAATGAGCCCCTTGGCATCCTCGAGATCGAAGATGTGGGCGGTGACCCGGAGCCCTCGCTTGTGCGCCTCGTCGATGACGGCGCCATAGAGCTCGGGGGTCAGCTTCTTGTACTTGCCGTCCCGGGTGTCGACCCAGACCTTGACGAGGTCGACCTTGTGCGCCGCGAGCTCCTCCACGGCCTTGCGCCCCTCGGCCTCGGTGGTGATCCAGTAGGGCACCGTCGTGCGTCCCGGTTCGGGCATCGTGATCCCGCGCCCCGCGCTGAGAAACCGCGCGGCGCCGGGGATGATCTGACCGCGCATGTCCAGCAGCTCGTAGCCGTCCGTGCCGAGACTGAGCGCGGCGCTCACCCCGTGATAGGCGCGCAATCGCAAGTCCCGACTGAGCGCGTCGCGCGCGCGGCTGAGATGGACGTGAGTGTCGATCAGCATCGGCATGACGGTCTTCCCGGCGAGGCTCACCCGCGTGGCCCCGGCCGGTACGCGAACGTCGGCGGCCCCACCGGCCTGAGCGATCTTCGTGCCGTCCACGACCAGCGTGGCGTTCTCGATCACGCGCCCGTCGCCCACGATCAGCCGCGCGCCCTCGAACGCGGTGACGGACTGCGCGCACACCGGAGTCGCGAATCCGGTCAGGCCGGACACGATTGCCGCGACAGCGACCACCTTCACTCGACGCATGGAAGCCTCCTATCGCCCCGGCGTCACCGCCAGGCGGTCGGCGAGCCAGTCGAACAGGGCCGGGATGGTGTAGGGGAACCCATCGTAGGAGCAATGAATGGAGCCCGGCTCCCCGGACCGATACAGGATGAGCTGCTTCTCGGTCCGCGCCTCGTCATAGGTGCGTTGCGCATGCCGCGCGGGGACGAGGTGATCGTCCTCGCCGTGAACGACCAGGAGCGGACAGGAGATCTTGTCGACCACGCCCTTCAGGGAGAAGGCCTTGAGCCGCTCGCGGGCGTCCTCCAGGTCCTTCGCGCCCGTGAGCCAGCGCAGCTGGTTCCGGATGGGCGGATAGGTGTCGTAGAGGTCGACACCGTCGTAGAGCGCGCCGAAGATCGCGCAGGCGCTAAGCCGCTTGTCGAAGGCGGCCGCCCGCGCCGCGTAGTAGCCGCCGAAGCTCCGGCCGAGAAGCGCGAGCCGGCGGGCATCGACCTCCGGCCGTCGCTGGAGATAATCGATCGCCGCGCCCACGGGTACCTCGTAATCGTAGCGGCTCACGATCCCACGATGACGCAGAGTCTCGCCCTGTCCCGGCATGTCGACCACGAGCAGCGCCATGCCGCGCTCGATGGCCGCTCGTCCACCCAGAAAGTAGAGCTCCTCCTTCAGCACGTCGGCCCCGGCGACGTACACGAGGCCGGGCGCTTTGCCCCCGCCCGCGTTCGTGGCCGGGTAGAAGTAGCCGGGTAGCGTGGACCCCTCGTACGGCACCTCCACCTGCTCCAGGGGTGGCGTGAAGTAACGGCCGGCGGCGCGGAAACACGCCACGCAGCGGTCGTAGGTATGCCCCCGGCGCGCGTCCTCGGGAAGGAGGAAGAACTCGGCCCAGCGATAGTAGTTGCAGGCCCGCAGATAGTGATCGCGGGCGCTGATCGGGTGCCCGGCCGCGTCCGCCTGGCCGCCGCGGCCGTCGATCTCCTCGGCGAGGCGCAGCCACTCGCGGTACCACGACTCCCTGTCGCCCAGGGTCATGCGCTCCGCAGCCCGGTAGATCTCGTTGAACTCGCCGCCGCCGTAGATCCCTTCGGCGATCGGACGGATCAGGTGCCACGACCAGTCGAAGTCCTGCGGCCACATCTTGAACATCCCGTCACCTCGTGTCCGGATGGCGCCTCGCGGAGGTGGGCCCGGTGCCGGCCCGCGCGAGCATCTCGAAGATCCGCGCCGGCGTCACGGGCAGCTCGCGGATTGTGATCCCGAACGGCGCCAGGGCGTCCTCGATGGCGCTGGCGATGGCTGGGCCCGGCGCGATGGCCCCGCTCTCCCCAGCCCCCTTGATGCCGAGCTCGTTGATGATCGAAGGATGATCGATCAGGGCCGTGGTGATTGCGGGCAGATCGTCGGCCCTCGGTATCGCGTAGTCCATCAAGCTCCCGGTCACGAGCTGGCCGCCTCCATCGTACAGCAGCTCTTCCATCAGGGCCGCGCCCACGCCCTGGGCCACGCCGCCGTGGAGCTGGCCCTCGACGATCATCGGGTTGATGGGGCGGCCGCTGTCGTGAACGGCGACGTAGCGGAGCAGGCGCACCGCCCCGGTCTCCACGTCGACCTCGACGGCCGCGGCCTGGGCGCCGAAGGCCCACGTGACGGTCTTGGGATAGAAGTAGGCGCAGGTGTTCAGCCCGGCTTCTCCGGTGGGGGCCAGGATCTTGCTTCTAGCTGCCGCCTTCGCCACCTCCCCCAGCGCGACGCTGCGCTCGGGCAGGCCCACGACGTGCAGGCGGCCGTTCTCGGGCACGATGTCCTCCGGCGCGCATTCCAGCATCGACGCCGCCACGAGGGCCGCCCGGCGCCGGACTTCGCGGGCGGCCCGGGCCACGGCGGGACCCGCGTTGGCCGCCAGCCGGCTCGCCAGCGCGCCGAATCCGTAGGGCAGCGCGTCGGTATCCGCGCCGACGATGGTCACGTCGTCGAACGGCACGCCCAGCTCCTCGGCGGCGACCTGCGCGAACGTCGTGGCGTGTCCCTGACCTTGCGACGAGAAGCCCACGAACACGTAGACCTGCCCGCTGGGGTCGACGCGCACGTTGGCGCCTTCGTACGGCCCGAGCGCCGTGCCCTGGTGATAGCAGGCCACGCCGACGCCCAGGCGGCGCGGTCCGTTCGGCTGTGACGCCTGCCGCGCGCGGTGCTCGCGATAGCCGATGAGCTCGAGCGTCCGCTCGAAGGCGGCCAGGAAGTCGCCGGGATCGTACACGATATCCACGCCGTCCTTGTAGGGCAGGCCGGGCCGGTACGGCATCTCCCCGGCCCGGATCAGGTTGCGCCGGCGGATGTCGGCCGGGTCCAGTCCCAGGCGCCGCGCCGCGATGTCGAGCAACCGCTCCATCACGAAGGCGGCCTCGGGCCTTCCCGCGCCGCGGCACGCCGCGCTGTAGGTCTTGTTGGTGACGAGGTTCTCGCAGACGTTGCGGTAGTGGGCGACCCGGTAGGGCGAGCACAGGTGGACAATGGTGTTCAGGATCGCCGCGTCGTCCTGGATCGTGTAGGCGCCGAAGTCCGCCTGGAAGGTGGAGTCGATGGCCACGATGGTGCCGTCGCGACGGAAACCCACCCGCACCTCGTGCGTCTGCTCGCGATCGTGACAGGTGGCCACGAAGTGCTCGTGTCGCGTCTCGATCCACTTCACCGGCCGCCGCAGCCGGCGGGCCAGCGCCGGAACCAGGATCTCCTCGGCATAGGTCTGGGCCTTGGCCCCGAAGCCGCCCCCGACGTCGGGGGCCAGCACCCGGATGCGCTCGACGGGTAGCCCGAGCACGTGAGCGATGGCCCCGCGCACGAGATAGGTCGTCTGGGTGGAGGTGATGACGACGAGTGCGCCCGTGAGCCGGTCCTCGTAGGCCACCACGCCCCGGGGCTCGATGGGCATGCCGGCGCTGCGCGCATGGCGGAGCCGCTCCTGGACGACGACGTCGGCCGTTTGCATCGCGGTCTCGGGCTCGCCGATGGTGCGCCGGGAGATCCCCGCCAGGTTGTCGGCCCAGGTCTCGTGGATCCGTGTGTCGCCGCGGAGCGCGGACGCGGTCGAGGTGATGACCGGGAGGTCCTCGTACGCCACGGAGACGTGGGCAAGCGCGTCGGCCAGGCGGTAGGCCGTGTCGGCGACCAGGGCCGCGATCGGCTCACCCACG
>JBOHPM010000222.1:0-5778 GCA_050731715.1 Candidatus Rokuibacteriota bacterium | reverse complement strand
AGAGCTTGAGGAAGCCCAGGGTCTCGCGCCTCACCCGTCGGAACTGCCACCACTTCTCCACCATGAGAGCCCAGCTGATGACGGAGAAGCCGAGGAGGATAAGCAGGACCGTCTTGCCGACCGGGCCCGCGTTGAGGATGAGATCGAGGACCCCAGTGTGCAGCGACTCAGTAGGCGACACGGCGACTCCTTCCTTGTTTTCCACGATACTACCAAAAAGGCCCGCTTTCTTTGACATTACGGGCGCCCCGCCCGTATAACGGTGCCGTGATGCGCGTTCGGTCCCCGCTGGTCCTGGGCCTGGTCGTGGCTTTCGTGTCGGGGGCCGAGGCCGCCGACGCCCGGCGAGCCGTGACAGCCTTCGTGGACCGGCTCTCGGGGGCCCCGGTCACGGACCTCACCATACGACAGCAATTGACCATCTACCACGCCGATGGGCTGCACCCGCACTCCAGCGGCGATCAGGTGCTCTACGTCAAGGCGCCGCAGCGGCGACGGGTCGAGCAGACGATCGAGGGACGGCGTGATGTCCACCTCACGGTGGGGGACCGGGCCTGGATCCGCCAGTCGGACGGGCGGCTGGACGAGGTCCCGCGGGCTCGTCGCACGCCCGACCGGACGCACCTGTGCACCCCCCTCACGCGGCGTCCGGCCGAGCTCCTGGCCGAATGGCGCGGTCTGGGGGTCCGCGACGATGTGAGTCACGAGGTGCGGCTGCGGCACCGCCCGGTGACGGTCATCGGCGCCACGGCCGGCGATCGGGTCAGCCCCGCGGTCTGGTTGGACGACGAGTACGGCGTCGTCCGTGTCATCGCGCGCGCGGTGCCCAAGGGGCCGGGGCTGGTGGACCTGACGTGCTCCGAGCACCGGCCGGTGGCCAGCGGGATCTACTTTCCGCACCGGCAGGAGCTGTTCGCCGACGGCAAGCTCCTGCTGCGCCTGATCGTGCATTCGGTCGTCGTCAACAGCCGCCTGCCCGACGCCCTCTTCGATCCGGACGCGCTCCGCCGCGAGCCCTGATGCACGTCGCGTTCTTGGGCACGTCCGGGGCTGTCCCCTCGGCCACCCGGGACACCACCGCGCTGGTCGTGGTCGCCGACGAGGGCGCGCTGCTGATCGACTGCGGCGGGAGCCCGACCGCCAAGCTGCGCCGGGCCGGCGTCGATCCCCTGGCCCTCACGCACGTGCTCATCACCCACATGCACCCCGACCACGCCTACGGGCTGCCCGCCCTGGTGCAGAATCTGATGCTGCTCGGACGGGAGCGCGAGCTCGTCGTGCTAGCCCGTTCCGAGCACCTCGAGCCGATCCGGCAGGTCCTGACCGCCTTTCACCTCTGGGGCCGTCCCGGACTGTTTCCCCTGCCGCTGATCCCAACGGGGACGATCGCGGCGCCCGCGCTGGCCCTGGGCCCGCTGCGGGTGAGCACCGCGCCCAACGACCATGGCAGCATGCCGAATTACGCCGTTCGCGTGGACGTCGTCGACCAGCCCGAGCGCGGCGTCGTGTACTCTTCGGACACCGCGCCCTGTGACACGGTGGTCGCGCTGGCCCGCGGGGCCCACACGCTCATTCACGAGGCAACCTTTCCCCACCGGGCCCGTGGGCGCTTCGGCGTCCACTCGACGGCCCGCGAGGCTGGCGAGGTAGCCGCCCGGGCTGGGGTCCGCCGCCTGATCCTCACCCACATCGAGGCCGACTATCACGAGGAGCTGGACGCGCTGGCCGCGGAGGCGCAGAAGCCATTCGCCGGCACGGTGGAGATCGCCCGCGAGTTCGTCCCGTACGCGATTTGACGACGGCCTGGAGGGGCGCGTGTGTGGTCCCTCCAATCAGCGACTGACGTGGCGGCTGCCGGCGACCCAGAAGCGGAGCGCGCGATCGGTCGCGCGCGTGATCCCCACACGAGGTCCTTGCGCGACGCGGAAGGCGTGCGGCCGGTCGGGCGGCTCGATGCTGAGGCGGGCCAGGGTGAGATCGACCCCGCTGTCCCGTAGCCCGATCCCCAACGCCCGGGTGACGTTGCCGGGGCCGCTGGCCAGACGTGGAGAGTCGGCGGGCACGTCCCGGCGGCGCGCCATCACGGCCCGGCCCGCCAGGGGCTCGAGGGCGCGGATCAGCACGCACCCCGGACTGCCGGCGGCCCCGGTGATGGCGTTGAGGCAGTGATGCACGCCGTAGTTGAGAAACACGTAGGCCCGGCCGCCTTCGCCGTAGAAGAGCCGATGGCTCGAAGGTCGGAAAGCGGCGTGGGACGCGGCATCCTCGGGGCCCAGATAGGCCTCGGTCTCGACGATGCGGCCCGCGGTCACGGTGGCGCGGACGCGAGACACGAGCACGCATCCCAGGAGGGCGCGGGCCACCGTGGGGGCGGGGCGCAGGTAGAACCGCCGGGGCAGCGGCACTAGATCCCGAGGCGGTCGCGGACCAGCCGGCGCAGCGAGTCCTCGTCGAAGGCGGTGGCCTCGCGGCTGGGCAGGGCCGCCTCGGTTTTCAGCCCGGTCTCGCTCACGATCAGGCCGATGCTCTGGGCAGGGTCCAGGGCTCGCTCGGCCAGCAATCCTATCAGCACGGCAAGGGTGGCGGCGCCGGTGGGCCCCGCCCAGATGCCCTCGGTCCTGGCCAGCATCCGCTGAGCGGCCAGGATCTCCTCGTCCTCGGCGTCACCGGCCAGCCCCCCGAGCTGTCGCAGCAGGCGGAGGGTCCACTGACCTTTGCGGCCGGGATCTCCCGCGGCCAGGCCCTCGGCGACCGTGTAGCCGATCTTGAGCGGCGTCAGGGGCCGGTCCTCCCGGAAGGCCCGCGCGATGGCGTTGGCCCGCGTGGCCTGGGCGGCCACCAGGCGGGGCATCCGCGAGATCCATCCCGCCTCGTGCATCTCCCGAAAGCCACGGGCCGCGGCGATGAAGCTCTCGCCGACGGCGACGGGCACCACCAGGACATCGGGCGGCGTCCACGCCGTCTGCTCGGCGATCTCGTAGGCCAGGGTCTTCTTGCCCTCGTGCTTGTACGGATTGCGGGAGGCGCCGCAATCGAAGAAGAGCTGCTCGCCGGCCAGGCGGTCCCAGATCTGGATAAGGTCGTCGTACACCCCCTGATAGAGGACGAGGTCGCCGGTGGTCGCCGCCATGTGCAGCAGCTTCGGGGCCGAGGCCCGGGCGTAGGCAAAGATGAGCGAGCGGAGCCCGGCCCGGGCCGAGTACGCCGCGATCGACGAGCCGGCGTTGCCGGAGGACACCACGGACGTCGCGCGAAAGCCGAACTGCCGGGCCGCCGCGATCGCGGTAGCCGAGGTGCGGTCCTTGATGGTCCCGGTGGGGTTGGCGCCCTCGAACTTGATCAGCAGTTGCCGGACGCCGAGCTGGGCGGCCAGCCGCGGACACGGGAGCAACGGTGTCCCACCCTCGCCCAGGGTCAGCCGGTGGCTGGGATCGGCGATGGGGAGCACGGGCGCGTAGCGCCACAGGCCCGCGCCGGTGAAGAGAGCCGGGCCGCGACGCCGCAGCGTGTCGGTGTCATAGCGGAGCTCGAGCAGTCCCTGGCACTTGTCGCACTCCAGGCGGTACGCGAGCGGATAGTCGGCGCCGCAGTCGACGCAGACGAGTTGTTGGGCAAGGGAGTCGGTCATCGTACACCTCGATGACGCAGGGTGTGTCCCGGCACGGGAGCGTCGGCGCCCGCGGCCGGGGACCGTTCAGGCGACCGCGGACACGGCCGTCTGCCGGAACCGGGTGGCGAACAGCGGATCGGCCAACGCGGCGGTGGCCACGAGGACCGCGTTGGCGCCTTCGCGGAGCAGCTGCTGGGCCCGGGCCACCGTGGTGATACCGCCGACCGCCAGCACCGCGTGGGGCCACTCACCGGCCCGCCGCCAGGCCAGCAGCTCGGCGATGTGACGGTAGGCTACCGGGAAGGTGCCCGACCCCACGACGGTCGCCCACTCGCGGCCGTTGCCCTCGAAGGCGGCGTGGCCCGAGGCGTCGACCACGCGCCGGGGAATGCCGTGGACGAGCACGAAGCCGCTGGTCCAGGGGGCGACCCGGCTGGCCGCCTCGTGCAGCGCGCGGGGGCTGCGAAAGATTCCGATCTTGGCGAGGACCGGGACGCCGACGCTGGAACGGACGCGGTGGAGGATCTGGGCCGAGAGCACCACGTTCTCGTACAGCATCTGCCCCGCCTCGCCGAACGGGTTACGGATGGCCAGGTGCACCTCGATGACGTCGGCGCCCGCCTCGGCGGCCCACTGCGCGCACTGGGCGTAGTCGGCGATGAAGCCTTCCTGCCCCTCGTCGGGCGCTGGCGTTCCCACGACGCTGGCGACGAGAATCTGCCCCGGTCGGAGCCGGTCCGTGGCCCGGCGGATATCCTTGCGCCAGACCTCGGGCTCCATCGAGGGCAGCCCGAGCGAAACCGCGATGGTGGTGTTGCCGGGGTGCGAGCTCCGGCCGTTGGTGGCGACCTGCTGGCGATCGTCGACCGGCTTGATGTTGGGCAGGGTGTGCGCCGGATGCGGTCGAGATCGGACCGTCGCATAGGTGAGCACGTCGAACCCCAAGCGTGCATAGCCCTCGACCCACTTCGAGTTCAACAGCGGCCCCGCCGCGATCCCGAGGGGCGAGTCGAGGTCGTAGCCCAGCAATTGCCCACCCGAGGGCAGGGGCAGACGGCGGAGCCGCGGCAGCGCCGGGGCGTGGGCGTAGTTCCACGCGTACGAGCGATCTGTCCGGTAGACCAGAGACAGCGATTCACCACTCCTTTCATACGGCTGAAGGCCGTGAAAGGTAACTATATCAGATATTTATGCTTCATGCCTGGCGTCGGACAGGCCTTTAAATCCGCAGCGTTAGCGAGCAGAACGCACTAGGACGGCTGCACTATCGGAAGGCCGGCATGACCTCGCGGGCGATGAGCTCGAGCCCGCGCATGACCTGGGAATGCGGCAGACCGGGGAAGAACATCCGGCAAATGAGGTGAGTCATCCCGTATTGCTCGACGAACCTCCGAATCTTCGCGATGCACTGCGCGGGCCCACCGATGATGAATCGGTCCTCCATGAGCCGGTCCAGGTCGGTGGCGACGGACGCATCGATGAAGGGGTGACGCCAACCGCCGGCGTACTCCTTCCGGTAGGCCACCATGATGTGCTGCTCGGCCAGCTCGCGGGCCCGCTGGTCGGTGTCCGCGATGATGACATCGCGGGTGAGCGGCCACTCGCCGACCGGGGCCTGACGTCCGGCCGCCTGGCGGTAATCGAGGAACCGCCGCTTGCCCTCCAGGAGTCGCTTGAGATCGGCGGTGGGGCCGGGGATCCAGTTGTCGGCCAGGGTAGCGGCCCGTCGCAAGGTGATGTCGCCCCAGCCCCCGATCCAGAGGGGCGGATGGGGCTTGCTCACGGGCGCAGGCTCGAGCCGTCCATCCACGGTGAAATACCGGCCCGTGAACTGCACGCGCTCCTGGGTCCAGAGGCCTTTCATGATGGCCAGCTGCTCCTCGAAACGCGCCCCTCGCTTCTCGAGGTCCACCCCGTAGAGCGCGAACTCGTCCGGCTTGTAGCCAATGGCAATGCCCAGCGTGAAGCGGCCCTGGGACATCACGTCGAGCAGCGCCACGTCCTCGGCGAGCCGCACCGGGTGGTAGAAGGCGGCTACCAGGATGTCCGTCCCCAGCATCAGCCGGGAGGTGCGGGTGGCGAAGCCGGCCAGGACGGTGAGCGGCGACGGCCAGTAGTGGTTCGTGACCGAGTGGTGTTCCTCCATCCACACCGAATCGAACCCCAGC
>JBOHPM010000221.1:0-5779 GCA_050731715.1 Candidatus Rokuibacteriota bacterium | reverse complement strand
CGTGTTGTAGACCTTCACCCTCCCACCTCGACGCTCACCACCGCCATGGCCGCGATACCTTCGCGACGACCGAGGAGCCCCAGCCCTTCCGGGCTCTTGGCCTTCACGCTGACGGCGTCCACCGGCACGCCCAGCACGTCGGCAAGCCCTTTGGCCATCTCGTCCAGATGAGGCGCCAGTCGTGGCGCCTGGGCCAGCACCGTGGCGTCGACGTTGATCAGGCGTCCTCCGTGACGCCGCACGAGGCCCATGACCTCCCTCAGCAGATGGAGACTCGAGATCCCGGCCCAGCGAGGATCGCTATCGGGGAAGTGCCGACCGAGGTCGCCCAAGGCCAGCGAACCGAGCAGGGCCTCACCCACCGCATGGGCGAGCACGTCGGCATCGGAGTGCCCGCCGAGCCCCACGTCGGAGGGAATCGTCACGCCGCCCAGCACGAGCGCGCGGTTGCGCACGAGGGGGTGGAGATCGAAGCCGAGGCCGACGCGCGTCATCGCCCGGTCCAGGCCCGCGCGTGCCGAAGGTCATCGGGTGTCGTGATCTTGATGTTCGCCTCCAGGCCGCGCACGATGCGCACGGGGACGCCCAGGCGTTCGACGAGCATGGCGTCGTCCGTCCCGGAGATCCCGTCACGGTGCGACTTCTCGTGGGCCTCGCGAAGCAGCATCGCTCGGAAGGCCTGAGGGGTCTGGGCCGCCCACAGCGACGACCGGTCAAGCGTCGCCTCCACGCACTCACCCTCCACCCGCTTGATCGTCTCGGCGATGGGTACGGCACAGAGGGCGGCCCCGTGAGCCCGGGCCGCGCGTAGCACGGCGTCGATGAGGGCGCGCGTGATGAACGGTCGGACGGCATCGTGCACGACGACCAGCTCGGCGTCGCCCGGGGTGGCCTGCAAGGCCCGCCACACGGACTCTTGACGCGTGAGGCCTCCCTCCACCACGGTCAGCGGCCGGCCAGCCAGCGGCGCGAGCAGCCGCCGAATGCGGTGGACGTAGGCGGCTGGCGCCGCCACCACGATGGCCGACGTCCTGGGGTGCTCGACGAAGTGGCGGACAGTGACGACCAGGATCGGCGTACGCCCGAGGGTCAGAAGCTGCTTGGGCGTGCGGCGCCCCAGCCGGGTTCCCAACCCTCCGGCCGGGATGACGACCGCCACATTACCACCGCGCCCCCGCCGCGCTCCCCGCATCGGGCTCACCCCAGCACCGCGTCGAGCGCAGCCTGGACCGTGGCCACCCCGTGGACATCGAGCGGAAGCCGCGGATGCTCGGCCAGATTCGTCTGCGGAACAACCGCCTCCTTGAAGCCGAGCGCGGCCGCCTCGCGCAGCCGCGTCTCGAGCCCGGTCACCGCCCGAACCTCACCCGTGAGACCCACCTCCCCCACCACCACAACCTCGCTCCGGACGGCCCGGTCGAGGTAGCTCGAGGCGGCGGCCAGGACGATGCCCAGGTCGGCGGCGGGCTCTACGACACGACCGCCCCCGGCAACGTTCACGAAGACGTCCTGAGCGCCCAGCGGTACCCCCGCCCGCTTTTCGAGGACGGCGAGCAGCAGACAGACGCGATTGTAGTCGGTGCCGAGCACCGTACGGCGCGGCGTCCCGAACGATGCGGAGCTGACCAGCGCCTGCAGCTCAAACAACAGCGGCCGCGTGCCCTCCAGCCCGGGGACGATGACCGAGCCGGGGGCCTCCTTCGGACGCTCAGCCAGGAAGAAGCCGGACGGGTTAGGGACCTCACGCAGGCCGCGCTCGGCCATCTGGAAGACCCCGATCTCATTCGTCGACCCGAAGCGATTCTTCACGGCTCTCAGGATGCGGTAGGCGTGGTGCTGCTCCCCCTCGAAGTAGAGCACGGTGTCCACGAGGTGCTCGAGCACCCGGGGCCCGGCCAACGCCCCCTCCTTTGTCACGTGTCCCACGAGGAACGTCGCCATCCCTCGTCCCTTGGCCAGCGACATGAGACGGGCGCCGCATTCGCGGACCTGGGCCACGCTCCCGGGGGCCGACTCCAGCTCGGGCAGGAACACCGTCTGGATCGAATCGATCACCAGGGCCTGGGGCTTGACCGCGTCGAGCTCGGCCTGGATCAGGGCCAGGTCGTTCTCGGCCCACAACAGCAGACCGTCTCCCCCGATCCCCAGACGCTCGGCGCGGAGCCGAACCTGGGCGGTCGACTCCTCGCCGGTAACATAGAGCACCGGGGGGGCGGCCTCGACCAGGGCGCGGGCCGCCTGAAGGAGCAACGTCGACTTGCCGATGCCGGGATCCCCCCCGATGAGCACCAGCGAGCCCGGTACGACGCCGCCGCCCAGCACGCGGTCCAACTCCCCGATCCGGGTGCGGACACGTTCGACCCGCTCGGTGGCGACGTCGACGAGCGGGCTGGGCCGGCTCGTCCCGCTCACCGCCCGTCGCCCGCTGGATGGGCCACCCTGTCGCTCCTCCACCAGGACCGCGAGCTCACCGGTGACGCGCTTGCAGTCCGGGCAGGTGCCGGGCTTCGGGCTCGCGAACCCGCACTGCTGGCAGCGCCAGACGCTCCGGTCTCTCATTCCTTGCGGCCGCGGTCCTTGTCGAGGCCCTGGATAAGCGAGCGGAGCAGAAAGCTCCGCTGGACACCGTCCAGGATCGTCACCAGACGGTCGTACACAGTGGGATCGGCAATGAGGGCCCCCAGGGTGCCCTCGCCCTCATTGATCTTCGTGGTGATGGCCCTGAGGTTGGCCGTGGCCACCTGCAGATCCTCGAGGGCGAGGCGGAGGTTACCGTCCCCGGGGGTGTCTTTGACCAGACTGCCCAGGGTGCCCCGGCCGCCCACGATCCGATCGGAGACGTCGCGGAAGTTCCGCGCCACCACGCGCAAATCCTCGAGCACCCCCCGGTACTCGGGGTCGAACAGGAGCGCGGGCAGGAGCCCCTCGTCCCCGCGCCCGGAGACCTGGGCGATGCGCTCCATCGCCTGGACGAGCTTCCGAGCCGCCTCGGTGGAGCGCTGGGAAGTGAGCACGCCGACGGCGCCTTCCCCGCGCTCCACCCGATCCAGCACGCTCTGGGTGGTGGCCAGGAGCTGGTTGAGCCGGCGCAGGGCCTGGGGCTCCTCGTAGATCAGAGCATGGGCCCAGCCCCGGCCCTTTTCCACCTCGGTCCCGATGCGGGCAAGCTGCTCGCCGGCTCTCCGCGCCGCGGCGGAGGCCACCGCAATGTCCTCGACGATCTTGGTCTGGCCGAGGCTCTCCGCCGTCCGGCGGAGGCTCTCAGCGACCGCCGCCACGTCCTTCAGCGTCTCGGCCCCGCTGCTGATGGCGTCGGCGATGTTCGCGGGGTCACGGGCGGTGATGGTCTCGCCCGCCCCGATCGGGGGGGCGGCGGCAGTGCCCACGGTGATCTCGACGATCTTGTCGCCCAGGAGCCCCTGGGTCTCGATGCGGGCGAGGGAATCGCGCCGGATGCGGTCGGCGAAACGCCTGGCGATGTTCAGCTCGACCCGCACCTTGCCCCCAGGGTGGGCGGGCAAGTGCACAGCCGCCACCCGGCCGATCTGCACTCCGGCCAGCCGCACCGTCGCGCCTTCCGTGAGCCCGGCCACTTCCGTGAACTCGGCATGGATACTGTAGCGTGGCTCGAAGAGCCGCGCCCGCGCCCCCAGCGCGTAGATCATCCCCAGGAACACCGCGATGGCGACGAGCACGAACAGCCCGACCCGGACCCGGCTCGCCCGCTCGCTCGGCCCTTCGTTCACGTCCTCACCTCGCCTCGCCGGCCAGAAACGCTTGCACGGCCGGGTCAGTCGATTCCAGGACGGCATCGCGCGGCCCCACGGCGGCAAACCGCTCGTGGATGAGGACGGCGACGCGATCCGCGACCGTGCGGGTCAGCTCGAGATCGTGCGTCACCACGATCGCAGTGTCGCATACCCCGGTCCGTACCTGTGAGATCAGCTCGGCGACGAGCCGCGAGTTCGTGGGGTCGAGCCCCGCCGTCGGCTCGTCGAAGAGCATGAGCTCCGGCTCGTTGGCCAGGGCTCGGGCGATGCCCACGCGCTTGCGCATGCCCCCGGACAGCTCGGCGGGCAGGAGCGACAGCGCGATGCCGTTGAGGCCGACCAGCGACAGGAAGTGCAGGACCCGGTCGTGGATCTCCGCCTCGCCGAGCCGGGTATGCTCACGCAGGGGGTACGCGACGTTCTCCAGGACCGAGAGCGAGTCAAAGAGCGCGGCCCCCTGGAAGACGTAGCCGATCCTCCGGCGAATGGGCAGCAACTGTTCCTCGGACAGGCTTTCGATCGGGTGCCCGAGCAGGCGGATGCGCCCCCGATCGGGCCGGAGCAGGCCGGCGATGAGCCGGAGCAGCACGGTCTTGCCCGATCCGCTCCCGCCCATCACCACCAGCGTCTCCCCGCGCCTGGCGTCCAGCGACACCCCGGCCAGGACCTGGGTGGCGTCGAACGCCTTCCAGACATCGACGACCTCGACCAGCGGCGCCGGGTCCCTCACCAGAACAGGCTGAGGAAGAGCTTGGTCAGGAAGAAGTCAGACACGATGACGCCCATGGTGACGTGGACCACTGTGGCCGTCGTCGCCCGCCCCAGGCCCTCGGTGCCGCCCTCGGTGGCCAGGCCGTTGTAGCAGCCGATGAGGGTGACGATGATCCCGAAAAAGACGCTCTTGCCGATCCCCATGAGGAAGTCCTTCGGCACGACCCAATACGTCGTCGTGTTCCAATACGCGTACGGATCGGCGCCGCGCTCGAGAACCATCACGGCCAGGCCACCGAGCACGCCCAGCGCGTCGGCCAGCACGGTGAGGAGGGGGAACACCACGAGCGCGGCGAGGATGCGAGGGACGATCAGCCGCTTGATATAGTTGACGCCCAGCGTGCGCAGCGCGTCGATCTGCTCGGTGACTTTCATCGACCCCAGCTCGGCGGTGATGCCCGAGGCCACCTTGCCGCCGACCAGGACTGCGGTGAGCACAGGCCCCAGCTCACGCAGGATGGCCAGGGCGGTAAGGGGACCGACATAGTTCTCGGCCCCGAAGCGGGCCATGTTCACGGCGCTCTGGATGGCGAACACCATGCCGGTGAAGACCGCCGCGGTCAGGGCCACTCCCAGCGAGCGAACACCCATCGTCTCCATCTCGGCCACGATGTGCCGGACATAGGCGGGGGGCAGCGCCAGGTTGCGCAGCACGGCCCCGCCGAGCAAGCCCAGCCCCCCGTACCACATCGCGGTTCGTCTCAGGTACAGGGCCATCACCGTCCGGCTGTGAAGCTCGCCACGAACGCTGCGAAGTCCGCTTGCCGCTCGGCGAAGGCGGACACGGGGGCCACGAAGATGAGATCGTACACGCAGCGGGTGTCGGTCACGGTGACCGTCCCGATGCGCACGTGCTCACCGTTGTCAGCGGCCCTGGCCTCCAGCACCGCGCGCGTGCCGGCCCGACCGGCCACGATCACCTCGCTCCGTTCGACGACGCGCTGGTTCCGCAACCCCAGGAGCAGCTGCCGCTGAAGGACGTCGACCGGACGCCGGGCGACGTGGGCTTCGCAGATGGCATTGGCCAGCATCCCCGCCCGTCCGTCGCGGGCCTTCAGCTCCAGGTCAGCGCGGCTCTCGTCGACGACCATCCACTCCGGTCCCGGGATCCGCACCCGATACCCCTTGGTCGAGTAGAAGACGCCCTGTTCAATCCGACGTCCCGCACAGCCCGCCACGAGGAGAGCGAGCACCGGACCCAGGAGCGCCACCGTCACCATCCCGGCGCAGAGGGGGCG
>JBOHPM010000220.1:0-5783 GCA_050731715.1 Candidatus Rokuibacteriota bacterium | reverse complement strand
CTGTCGATGGCCACGCTGGCCACGATAAGCCTGCGGGCGATCGCGTCGGCTTCCTTCACCTCCACGGCGAGACGCGAGACGCCGAAGAACGGGTCGTTGTTCACGGCCTGGGCCACGGCGGCCTGGCGGTCGAGATTCACGGTGCCGGTGACGGCCGCTTTGGTCAGCTCTTCGCCCTCGTGGTCCACCGTGGCGCCGAGTGCCAGCGCGAGCCGCCCGCCCGTCGGACGGTACGGCGTTGCCGCCCAGACGTACGGATTCAGCCGTCGGATCTCGAAGCCATCGAGGTCGACCTTGACGATGGCCGTGAGCGGATCGAGGCGCAGGGGCTCGGCGGCCACGTCGAGCGCAGCCTCGTCGATCTTCGCATGCACGGAGGCCCGGCCCGGCGCGGCGCCCGCTCGTGTCGTGAGACTCTCGACGTCGACCCCGAGGTCCTGCACCGACCACTCGGCCGGCGGCGAGACCACCTGGTCGCGGGCCAGCACGGATCCGCGGGAGATCCTCAGGCGATCCAGCGTGACCGTCCACCGACTGGGGGCGGGCCTGGCGGGCGGCGGCGCCTCGTCCGGGCGCCTCAGCAGGTTGGAGAAGTTGAACTCGTTCTCGCCCGTCCGGACGACCCGGATCGACGGCGCGGCGAGACCCACCTCGGCGACGCGGAAGTCCGAGCGCAGCAGCACGGTCGGCACGATGCGCACGTCGAGCCGCTCCGCCGTGACGAAAGCCTCGGCGCTCCGGGGCTCGTCGAGACGGAAGTTCTTGATCGCGAGACGGCCGGTGAAGAGGTTGAGGTCAACGTCCTCGATGGCCACGGCTCGACCGGTGCGCTTGGGGATCTGATCCAGCGCCACACGCCGGATGATCTCGGGCAGTGCCCACAGCGCTGCGCTGCCCAGGATCACCAGAGCGACAACCACGACCAGAGCGAGCTTGAGCAACCGCTCGCGGCGCATCGTGCTTCCTTCCTCTCGGGACGCGATCGCGCTCCGGGTGCTGCTCTCTGTCTCTCAAGTACGTGCACTTCCGGCAATGGGATCTTGGTCCTAGATTGAGCCGTCAGTCGTGCCGCACAACGGCGGGGTTAGCTACGGCAGGATAACGGCCTTGCCGGTCGTCTGCGTGTCGAAGAGCTTGTAGGCGTCCTCCGCCTGTTCGAGCTTCCAGCGATGCGTGAAGAGCTTCTCCACGTCCACCTTCCGGTCGGCGACGAACTCGGCGCACTCGGCCTGACCTTGCTTCGAGAACGTCCAGGACCCCACCAGGGTCACCTGTCGGCGCAAGAGATCAGGGCTCACGTCCAGGGTCACCTGCCCCTGCTCGCCGACGAAGCAGGCTGTGCCCCACGAGCGCACCGACCGCACGGCCGCGGCGCGGGCGTCGGGCGCCGAGGAGGCGTCGAGCGTCTTGTGCGCGCCCTCGCCGTGCGTCAGATCGCGGATGGCCTTCACCACATCGCCCGCCTTGGGGTCGATCACCTCGTGCGCGCCGAACGCCTGGGCAAGCTTGCGCCGCTCGGGCGCGACGTCGATGGCGATGACGCGGGCGCCCATGACGAGGGCCAGCTGCGTCGCCGACAGGCCCACCGGGCCCTGGCCGAAGATGGCGATCGTCTCGCCGCCCTGCAGACCGATCCGCTTCAGTGCGCCCCAGGCCGTGCCCGTGCCGCAGGAGATCGCCGCGCCGGTCACGAAGGAGAGCGAGTCCGGCAGCGGCACCAGGCTCGACACCGGCACCTTCATGTACCGGGCGTGTCCGCCGTGCCCACCCGAGCCGAAGACCACCGTGCCCGCGAGGCACATCTGCGTCCAGCCCGCCCGGCAATGCTTGCAGGTGCCGCAGCCGTCGTAGTGGTGGTCCATCACGCGCTGGCCGACCCGAGCTTCCTGGTCGGTGACGCCGGCGCCTACCGCGGCGACGATGCCACAGGGCTCGTGGCCGGCGATCATCCCGGCTTCCCGCTTGATGCCGCCGGTCACCGCCCCGCCTGGATTGGCCGGGGCGCGATAGTTGTGCAGGTCGCTGCCGCACATGCCCGAGGCCTTGATCTCGAGGATCACGTCTCGGGGACCTGGGGTCGGATCGGGGAACTCCCTGAGCTCGAGCTTTCGATCTCCGAGAAACACGACACCTTTCATGGCTCCCTCCGGTGCACTATCCTACCCTGGCTCGCCTCGGACGGGCGGGGCCCCAGCCCCGCGACGTCCTGCGGCTCGCACTACCCCTCTCGACACCGGTCTGAGGAGGACCGCCATGACGGTTTATGAGCTGCGGACCTACACGCTGCACGTCGGCAAGATGGGCGAGGCCGTCAAGCTGTATACCGAGTTCGGCTACCCAGCGCTCCAGAAAGGCGGCCAGGCCCACATCCCTGATGGAAACGAGCGCCGTTGAGTTCGCGTCGTCTCGACGCTATCGTAAGAGCTGGTGGAACGGGACCTGCGGCTGGATTTCTTCCGTGGCCTCGCGCTGTTCTGCATATTCCTCGATCACCTCCCGAACAGCTTCCTGACGCAATTCACCCTCCAATCCTTCATGTTCAGCGACGCCGCCGAGGTGTTCATCCTGATCTCCGGCTACACTGCGGGCATGGTGTACGGACAGAGCCTGGAGCGGCAGGGTTTCCTGGTCGCGGCCGTCCGCATCGCCCATCGCGTGTGGCAGCTCTACGTCGCGCACGTCTTCCTGTTCATGATCTTCATGGCGACGGTGGCGTACACCGTCGGCACGCTCAACAGCTCGCTGTACGCCGAGGAGTTCGCGGCCGCCGACTTTCTCAACGAGCCTGGCGTGGCGGTGATCAAGGCGCTGACCCTGCAGTTCCAGCCCGCGTACATGGATATCCTGCCGCTCTACATCGTGTTGCTGGGAGCCTTCCCCTTCATGCTGGCCGGGTTCCGATCCTGGCCGCGGCTGGTGCTGGGGGCGTCGTTGGCCTTGTGGGTGGCCGCCCAGCTCGATCCACGCCTCGCGCTGCCGGCTTATCCCGGGCCGGACCGTGTCTGGTTCTTCAACCCGTTGGCCTGGCAGGCGCTGTTCTTCGTCGGGGCCTGGCTCGGCTGGCACGGCATCCGCCATAAGCTGTCCTGGCTCGACCGGGGCTGGCTGCTGGGGCCGCTGGCGGGCCTGGCCCTGGCGGCCTCGGTGGTCCGCTTCAGCTGGACGCTCCACCCTCGATACCATCTCGGCAGTAGCAGGTTCCTGTGGCTGTTCCTGAGCAAGCGGGATCTCGGGCTGCTGCGCTTCGCCAATGTGCTCGGGCTCGCCGTGCTCGTCCGGCGCCTGATCTCGCCGCGGGCTCCCTTCCTGGCCGGCCCGGTGGCGTGGCCGTTCGTGATCTGCGGGCGTCACTCGCTTCACATCTTCTGCCTCGGGATCCTGCTCGCGGTGCTGGGCCATCTGGTGCTCCGCGAGTTCTTCGGCGGTCGCCTCATGCAGCTCGCGGTGTCCATGATAGGCGTGGCGATCATGGTCGCGGTGGCAGCCCTCATGGACTGGTTCGCCGCGCGGGCCGGGGCCGGCGGCCGAGTTCCGCAACCCGCTCCGACGGCGGGTGGAGGCTCATGATCGCGCCCCTCGCGCCGCGACGGTGGGCCGTCGTCCTGATCTCGACGGCCAGCCTTGCGCTCGGGCCCGCGCCTCGCGCCTCGTTCGGGCAGGAGGCGGCCTGCCCGACTCCCGAGGGGTTCGGGACGCTCGAGGCGACGCTACCGAAGACCGTGAAGGCCCTGGCGAGTGGCTCCAACGTCGTGATCATCACCCTCGGAGGGTCCTCCACCCTCGGGAGCGCGGCGGGGGGGGCGAACCTGGCCTGGCCTTCGCGGCTGGCCGCGGTCCTGGCCGGCCGGTTTCCCTTGGCTCGGGTCAAGGTCGTCAACCTCGCGACGCCGCGCCAGACCGCGCGGGATGCAGCCGACCGACTGGACCGAGAGGTGTTGCCGCTCCCGCCGACCCTGCTGATCTGGGAGACCGGCACGGTGGAGGCCGTTCGGGGGACGGACGTGGACGACTTCCGCGACACGGTGCAAGGCGGAATCGATCTGCTGCACGCGGCCGGCACCGAGGTGGTGTTGATGAACGCGCAGTTCTCGCGCGACACCGACGCGATGATCCACTTCGCGCCCTATCTCACCGCGCTGCGGGAGCTGGCCGACGCCAACGACGTGCCGGTGTTCCACCGCTACGGCCTGATGCGCTACTGGGCGGAGCACGGCGTCCTCGACCTGAGGACAAAGGACCGCGACGAGCGCCGGCGGCTCGCCACGCGGCTCTACAACTGCCTCGGCCAATCCGTCGCCGATCTCGTGACCAGGCCGTGACCGGGCGCCGGCTCGCGATCGGCTCGGCGGCCGTGCTCGTGCTGCTCGCCGTGGTCCCGGTCGGGGCCTCGCACGAGGCGTTGCGCTGCTCGGCGCCGGAGGAGCTCACGCGGTTGCGCGTGACGCTGCCCAACACGGCCCGGGCCATCCGGAGAGGACAGGAGCTCGTGATCGTGGCCATCGGCTCCTCCTCGACGGAGGGGGTTGGCGCCTCGGATCCGGCGCACGCCTATCCGGCCGTGCTGGCCGACGAGCTGCGGCGCCGGTGGCCCCGTCTCTCCGTCACCGTGTTCAACAAGGGGATCGGCGGCGAGACGATCTCCGCGGTGCTCCGGCGTTTCGAGCGCGACGTGCTGTCCCACCGGCCCCAGCTCGTCATCTGGCAGACCGGCAGCCTCGCTGCCCTCGGGATGGCGGACGTCGAGGGCTACGCCGCCGCGATCCACGAAGGGATCGGCCGGCTCAAGGCGGCGCGCGTGGACCTCGTGCTGATGGATCCTCAGTTCGCACCGCGGGTCCTCGCGCGGCCCGCGCACGCGCGGGTGGTAGACGCGATCGGCATGGCGGCCAACGACACGAAGGTGGGAGTGTTCCGACGGTTCGCCGTCATGCAGCACTGGATCTCGAGCGGCCAGTACCGGATGGATGACGTCATCTCGCGCGATGGTGTACATCTCAACGACGTGAGCTACGGCTGCATCGCCCGCCTGCTCGCCGACAGCCTCGCGACCGCCGCCCGAGCGGTCCCGCCGACCGAGGAGGGCACGGCCGCCCGGGAGCCGCCCGCCGCGCCCGGTCCCCGCTAGCGCAGCCGCGGGCCCGGGTCCATCTGCAAGAAGACCCGGCCACCCATCGGGTACCACTCCGGTCCGAGCGTGACCGCCTGGCCGACGACGTGGAGATCGCGCCAGCACTCGGCCAGTTGGCTCTCCCGCCGGTACGACGTGCTCCCACCATGCCGGTACATCAGATCCATCGCCTCGCGAGCACTGTCGGCGGCGTGGACGGCGGCCAGCCGGCACCGGGCCCGTTGTTCGAGGGTGGTGTCCTCGCCGGCCGCGACCGTGTTCCAGATCTCGGTGATTATCGCGCTGCGGTACGAGCGACCGGCGTTCAGGATCGCGTCGGCCCGACCGATCGCGTCCTGAACTTGAGGACTCTCACGGAGCGGTTCGGTCCGGCCGCGCGGCGTCTTCTCGCTGGCCAGCTCGATCAGTGCCTCGATGCCGGCCCGGGCGATTCCGGTGATCACCGCGCTGTGGTGGGGCCCGACCCAGGCCTGGGGTGGCAGGGCGTACGACACCCCCGGCCAGCGCTTCCACTGGTTGTCGAGCGGGGCGCCGGCGTGGACCATGGTTCGCCGCTCCGGCAGGAAGACATCGTCGACCGTCCAGTCGAAGCTGCCCGTCGCGCGCATCCCGGTCACGTCCCAGCTCCCCTCGACGAGCTGCGCGTCGGAGCGCT
>JBOHPM010000219.1:0-5789 GCA_050731715.1 Candidatus Rokuibacteriota bacterium | reverse complement strand
CATACACATGAATTATAGCAGCCGCCGGGCCGGTGCCCGGTGACCGGTGGTCACACCTCACATGGGCGGGGAGGTTGGAGGGGGCGGTGGTCACACCTCACGCGCATGGGGAGGTTTGGAGGGGGCACGTCTCGTGCCCCCTCCAAGTCTACGACGGCAGATAGAGATCCTGACGCACGCGCGAAAGCGCCTCAGTGACGTGGTGGGCGGTCTCGTTGACCACCGAGATGACTTCCGGGTAGGGCAGGCGTCGCGGGCCCACGATGCCCAGGATCCCGAGGACCTGGTTGCGATACAGATAGGTCGAAGTGACGAGTGTGCACTCCCGCATCTCGGCGTAGGGGTTCTCCTCACCGATGGTCACGTGTATACCCTCGTCCTGGGCCAGGCCGGCCATGAGGCTGGCCAGCCGTTCCTTCTGCTCGAAGGTCCGGAGTAGCTCGCGCGTGGTCTCGAGGTCCCAGAATTCCGGGTGGTCCAGCATGTTGATGGCGCCGCTGATGTACAGGGTGCGACCGCGGACCATGTCCAGGACCTGGTCGGTGATGGCCCGGGCCCGGGTGTGTAGCTCGTCCAGGGGATCGGCCGGCGCCGTCTCCATCTCCACGATGCTCGCCACCGTGCGGTCCCCGAATCGCCGGGTCAACTCCCGTCCGATCTTCCGCACTTCCTCGGCGGCCAGCGGGGTCGTCAGAGTGATGGCCCGCGCCGTGACCCATCCCGAGTCGGTCACCAGCACCGCCAGCGCCCGGTCCTGTTCGAGCGGGATCAGCTCGACCCGGCTGATCGTCGTGTGGTGCAGCGGCGGGGCCAGCAGGAGTCCGGTCATCCGGGTCACCGTCGACAGGTGCTCCGAGGTCCGCTCCATGAAGCCGTCGATACCCGCGGCCCGGGCCGGCAGCGTGTCCGGCGCCCGCGGGCTGGGGGAGGGCCGCGGGAAGGAATCCACGTAGAGGCGGTAGGCCTTGTCGGTCGGGACACGGCCGGCGCTGGCGTGGGGCTGGCTCAAATAGCCCATCTCCTCCAGGTCTGCCATGACGTTACGGATGGTGGCGGGGGAGAGGTTGCGGAAGTGTCGCTTGGCGAGCAGGCGGGAGCCGACCGCCTCCGCCGAGTCCACGTACTCGCGAATCAGGGCAATGAGGACCTCGCGGTGACGCTCATCCATCCGAGGTTTTTGTAACAATCGGATAGGGGCAAGTCAAGGTGCGGGCGGGTACCCACTCACAGCAGCTCCACGAACAGGGAGTCGGAGAGGAGGAACCCCGATTCGGTGAGGACGACCCGCCCGGAGCCCCGGCGCAACCACCCCCCCTGTTCCCATCGGGTCACCAGGCGCTCGAGGCGGCTGTCGCCGGCGACGCGCTCGTCCAGCCAGGCTTCCGGCACCCCGTCGAGCGTGCGCAGTCCGAGGATGAGTCGCTCGGCCTGTCGCTGCCGGGACGTCAGGCGCTCCCAGGTGTCGAGCGGAAGGCTGCCCGACGCGAGGGCGCCGGCGTAGCGCTCCACCGGTTTGTGATTGCCGTACCGGACGTCGCCGACGAAGCCACAGGCGCCCGGGCCGCAGGCCAGGTACTCGGCGGCCCGCCAGTAGATCTGGTTGTGGCGTGAACGAAAGCCGGGGCGCGCGTAATTGGAGATCTCGTAGTGCTCGAAGCCGCGGCCGGAGGCGGCGCGGGCCAGCGCCCAGTACTGCTCGACGACCACGGCCTCGGAGGGCAGGTCGGGCGGACCGGCAGCTCCCCAGAGGCTTCCCGCATCGAGCGTGAGGCCGTAGGCGGACAGGTGATCGGGTTGCCAGTCGAGCACCTGCTCCATCGTCCGGACCCAGGCGCCGGTGTCCACGCCCGGCAGACCGTACATGAGGTCGATGCTCACGTTGTCGGCCCCGGCGGCCCGGGCTGCCTCGAACGCCGACCGGGCATCGCGGGCGTTGTGGCGCCGGCCCAGCCGGGCCAGGACCGCGTCGTCTAGCGCCTGGACGCCGAGACTGAAGCGGGTGACCCCGGCGGCGCGATAGCCGGTGAAGGCCTCCGCCGACACACTCTCGGGATTGGCCTCCAGCGTGACCTCGGCGTCATCGGCTACCCGCAGGCGTGAGCCCAGCGCGTCCAGGAGCGCGGCCACGTCGCCGGGGGGCAGCAGCGAGGGGGTCCCGCCCCCCAGGAACACGCTGACGATGGTGATGGCGTTGGCCCAGGGCAGTGTGGCCAACAGCGCGATCTCCCGGTGCGCGGCCTCGAGGTAGCGGGCCAACGCCCCGTGGGCAAAGGGGGCGGTGTTGAACGAGCAGAAGTGACACCGCGTCTCGCAGAACGGCATGTGCAGGTAGAAGCCCACCTCGCTCGTGGTGGGCGCGGTGTCAGCCAGGACTCCGTGTTTACGGGATGTATTTCCCAAGCCGCCACCACCGCAACCAGGTCCGGTCACTGTCCCACGACCAGTAGATGAGGAACGCCTTGCCCTTGATCTTCTCCCCGCGGACGAATCCCCAGTAGCGGCTGTCCTGGGAGTTGTCGCGGTTATCCCCCATCACGAAGTAGGAGCCCGGCGGTACCGTGGTGGCCTCACACCCATAGGCATACCCGCAATAGGGCTGGCCCGCCTGGCTGTGGGGTGGCGCGGTGTGCTTGACGTAGGCCTCGGGCAGCCGCTGCCCGTTCACGTGCACGTCGTGACCCCGGATGAGGATCTGATCGCCGGGAACGGCGACGATCCGCTTGATGAAGTCGCGCTTCTCGTCCTGGGGGTACTTGAACACGATGATGTCGCCGCGCTGGGGCGCACGCAGGCCGGGCATCCGGAGCTCGGTGAACGGCAGCTCGGGGCCGTACAGGAACTTGTTGACGAGGATGTAGTCGCCCACCAGCAGCGTGTCCATCATGGAGCCCGAGGGGATCGTGAAGGCCTGGACCACCAGGGTGCGGATGATCAGGGCCAGGGCGATGGCGATGACGATGGCCTCGCCGTACTCGCGGACGAGCGACTTGCGCCGTACCTTCACGCCGGCGCTCTCGGCGGCCCCGCCGGTGCCATCCGCCGACCCGGACAGCGGTATCCCGGCCTTCGGTCTCACCTCGACCTTCCGCTCGTCCATCGTCAGCTCTTCTCGCCCATCGTCAGCTCTTGAGGACGGTGAGGAAGGCCTCCTGGGGCACCTCCACCTTGCCAACCTGCTTCATGCGCTTCTTGCCTTCCTTCTGTTTTTCTAGCAGCTTGCGCTTGCGGGTGATGTCGCCGCCGTAGCACTTGGCGGTGACGTTCTTGCCCATGGCCTTGACCGTCTCCCGGGCGATGACCCGGCTGCCAATGGCTGCCTGGATGGCCACCTCGTAGAGCTGGCGGGGGATGACGCCGCGCAGCTTTTCCACCAGCACCTTGCCCCGCTCGTAGGCCTTGTCGCGATGCACGATGATGCTGAGCGCGTCGACGGGGTCGCCATTCAACAAGATGTCGAGCTTGACGAGCTCGGAGGGCCGGAACTCGGCGAACTCGTAGTCGAAGGAGGCGTAGCCCCGGGAGAGGGATTTCAGCTTGTCGTAGAAGTCGATGACGATCTCGGCCAGCGGGAAGTCGAAGCGGATGTGCACGCGCTTGCCGAGGTACTCCAGCGACTTGTGCTCGCCGCGCTTCTCCTGGGCCAGCTTGTAGATGGCCGTCATGAACTCGGTGGGCACGAGCACCGACGATTTCACGTACGGCTCTTCCATCTGCTCGATGTGATCGGGGGTGGGGAGCTTCGAGGGGTTGTCGATGTCCAGGACCTCGCCCGCCGTCGTCAGCACCCGATAGCGCACGGAGGGGGCGGTGACGATGAGCGAGAGGTTGAACTCGCGCTCCAACCGCTCCTGGACGATCTCCATGTGCAGCATGCCCAGGAACCCGCAGCGGAAGCCGTAGCCCAGGGCCAGCGAGGTCTCGGGCTCGAAGCTGAAGGCGGGGTCGTTGAGCCGGAGCTTCTCCAGGGCGTCGCGCAGGGCCTCGTAATCGGTGTCTTCGATCGGGTAGAGCCCGGCGAAGACCATGGGCTTGGCGTCGCGGTAGCCCGGGAACGGCGCCGGCGTAGGCCGGGCGGCCTCCGTGATGGTCTCGCCGACCTTGGCATCGGCCACGCGCTTCATGGACGCGGTGAGGTACCCGACCTGACCGGCCGAGAGCTCCTCGACCTGCCGCATCTCGGGCGTGAATACCCCGAGCTGCTGGACGTCGTAGGGCCGGCCGTTGGACATCAAGAGGATGCGCGTCCCGGCCCGCACGCGTCCGTCGCGCAGGCGCACGTGGACCACCACGCCTAGATAGGAATCGTAGAAGGAGTCGAAGACCAGTGCCTTGAGCGGCGCCGCCAGATCGCCGGTCGGCGGCGGAATGCGGCTCACGATCGCCTCCAGCACCTCGGGCACGCCGGTGCCGTGCTTGGCCGAGATGGCGAGCGCACTGTCTCCGTCCAGCCCCAGCAGATCGGTGATCTGGGCCCGGGTGGCCTCCACGTCGGCCGCCGGGAGGTCGATCTTGTTGATAACGGGGATGATCGTGAGCCCGGCGTCGGCGGCCAGGTAGTAGTTGGCCAGCGTCTGGGCTTCGATGCCCTGGGAGGCGTCCACGATGAGGATGGCGCCCTCACAGGCAGCCAGCGCCCGCGACACCTCGTAGGAGAAATCGACGTGGCCCGGCGTGTCGATAAGGTTCAGCGTGTAGTCGGCGCCGTCGGCAGCCCGGTACACGAGCCTCACGGTGTGGGCCTTGATCGTGATGCCCCGCTCCCGCTCGAGGTCCATGGAGTCCAGCACCTGATCGACCGCCTTCTTTGCGTCCATCGTGCCGGTCAGCGCGAGGAGGCGGTCGGCCAGTGTCGACTTGCCGTGGTCGATGTGGGCGACGATCGAGAAATTGCGGATGCGGGCCAACGCCATCGCGACTCAGTCTACCATCAGCGTGGGATCCGGGCGCCGTTGGCCACCACGGCGCCGGCCTCCACGACCGCGCCCCCCGTCACCGCGGCGTTGTTCCCGATGTGCGCGTCATTGGCGACGATGCACTGGCGTAGGACGGCCCCCGCCCCGATGCGGACCCGCTCCCAGACGACGGCCTCTTCCACCCGGGCGCCAACCCCGATGTGAGAGCCGGCGCCGACGACGGCACGCGGCCCCACGCGGGCCCCGGCCTCCACCCGCACGGCGGAGCCGACGACGGCCGGCCCTTCGAGATGGGCCTCGATCGCCACGACGGCGTCCTCGGCCACCCAGGCCGGACCGCGCGGGCGGCCGGCCGGTACCAGCGGGGTGCGCACCCGGCCGTCGAGCAGATCCATCTGGGCCAGGCGGTACGCGTCGGGGCTGCCGATGTCCCGCCAGTACGCGGTCGGGCACCAGCCGAAGCAGGCCACCCCATCGGCGATCAACGCGGGGAACACGTCCCGCTCGATCGAGACCACCCGCTCGGAGGGAATACGAAAGAGCAGCTCGGCGTCGAGCAGGTACACGCCGGCGTTCACCGTGTCCGTGGTCAGGGGCTCGTCTCCGGCCGGCTTCTCTCGGAAGCGACGGATGCGACCATCGGCATCGGTCTCGACGAGGCCGTAGGCGCGTGGATCGGCGACCCGCGTCAAGAGGATCGTCAGCCGGGCCTGCCGGATCTCGTGGAACCGGGCCATCGCGGTGAGATCGACATCAGTGAGGATGTCACCATTGAGCACCCAGAGCCTTCCCCGGACGAGATCGGCGGCGTTGCGTACCGCGCCGCCGGTGCCGAGCGGCTCCTTCTCCACGACGTAGCGCAGGGCGGTATCGCAC
>JBOHPM010000218.1:0-5807 GCA_050731715.1 Candidatus Rokuibacteriota bacterium | reverse complement strand
CTCGACCGCGTAGCCAGCCGATTCCACTACGCGATGGAGCGCGCGACGGACGGAAGCGTCGTCGTCCACAATGGCGATGACCGGCATATCGTTCACGCGAGGCCCTCCTCAGAAGACGCACTTGCCCGCGGCAGCGACACGATCTCGAGCACGCTAACAGCGTCACGGCGCGGATGCCTATTGGGCCTAGGTCCAATAGGCGGGAGGCATCGTGGCGACTAGAGTGACGGATGATCGGGCTCGATGGATCGCGACACGGCTGTGAAGCCCGGGATGACGCGTCGAGCGCCGCCAGTGGGCGGCTGAGGAGAGCATCATGCACATCCTCGGATGGATCGTGTTCGGTCTGGTCGTCGGCATCGTCGGCAAGTTCCTCATGCCGGGGCGCGATCCGGGTGGCTTTGTCATCACCGCTATCCTGGGAATCGTGGGCGCGCTCGTCGGTGGCTTCGTAGGCCGTCTGATCGGCTGGTACGGCGAGGGCGATCCCGTCGGGTTCATCATGGCAGTCGCCGGCTCGATCATCGTGCTGGCGGCGTATCGCTTCACGATCGGGCGGGCAGCGAGCGTCTAACGCTCAAGAAGCCCACGCTCAGTCGCCCTCCAGGCTTTGGGCCTAGGTCCAATAGGCGCGGTGACACTGCCTGATCGCCATGCGTTATCTCCTTCGGAAAGGGTAGATGTCAGCGGCCACCAGTCGCGAGCAACCTTGAACGTTAAATTAGTCGCCGCCATCCGTCCTGCCTATTGGACCTTGGTCTACGACACAACGCTGCGGCGAGACGATGCGAGCCCAGGGGGGCGTGTGTCGATCAGGGCTTCGGCACGATCACGCCCAGTCGGTCAGCCAGCCGCACCAGCTCGGCGACCGAGCTCGCCCGCATCTTCTCCATGACCCGGGCGCGGTGGACCTTGACCGTCTTCTCGACGATGCCGAGCTGAGACGCAATCTGCTTGTTCAGCATTCCAGTCACGACGAGGGCAAACACCTCGACCTCGCGCGGCGTGAGCGTCTTCACGCGCTTCTGGACCTCGGTCGCGCCAGCCGCGTCAACCAGATCACGCACGTTTTTGGCCACCGCCCGCTCGATGGCCGTGAGGAGCTCCTGCTCGTCGAATGGCTTGGTGAGGAAATCGACCGCCCCGCCCTTCATGGCCTTGACGCTCATCGAGATGTCGCCATGGCCCGTGACGAAGACGATCGACATCCGGTGCCCCGCACCCGCCAACGCCTCCTGCAAGTCGAGCCCGGTCAGGCCGGGCATCCGCACGTCCAGCACGAGACAGCAGGGACCGGCATACCGTTCGCGCTCCAGGAACTCCCGGGCCGACGCAAACCCCTCGACCGCGTACCCCGCCATCTCGATCAAGCGGATCAGGCTCGTCCGCACGGAAGGGTCGTCGTCCACCACGAAGACCACCGGGGGGACGGCGGTCATCGGACGTCCTCCGTGTCCACCGGCACCGTGAAATGGAATGTCGCGCCGCCGGGCCTGTTATTTGCCGCCCCCAGCCGGCCGTGGTGCGCGTCGACGATGGTCCGCGCGATGGCGAGCCCCATGCCCAGCCCTTCGGCCTTGGTCGTGTGGAGCGGCTGGAACAGACGGTCGACGTTCGCCTCGTCGATCCCGATCCCCGAGTCCTGGACCGCGAGCCTGACGGCCGTCGCGCCGTCCCTGATCGTCCGGATGATGAGCGTCCGATCACCCGGGTGCGGCTCCCGCATGGCCTCGAGGCCGTTGAGCACCAGGTTCAGCACCACCTGCTGGAGCTGGGCGCGGTCGCCGCGCACCCTCGGCAGATCGGCGGCGAGGTCGAGGCTCATCGTCACGTCGCGGATCACGGCATCGTTCCTGACGAGCCAGGCCACTTCACTGGCGATCTCGTTGAGGTCAAGCGTCACGAACTCGAGATCGCCCTTCTTGAGCAGGCCGCGCAGCCGGCGGATGACGCCACCGGCCCGCTTGTCGTCGGCGACGATGTCGTCCAGGATCTCGCGGATCTTGCCGACATTCACGGTGTCGGCCGCGAGGAGGTGCCGGGCCACCTGCGCGTTGTTGAGGATCGCGGTGAGCGGCTGGTTCAGCTCGTGGGCCAGCGACGCGGTGAGCTCGCCCATGGCTGAGACCCGCCCGATGTGGGCCAGATCCTGCCGGAGGCGCTGCGCCTCGAGCTCCCCCTGCTTGCGCGACAGCGCGTTGGCGAAGACCTCCCCGAGGAGCTGGAGGTGTTGCATCAGCTCATCCGGCCTCGCGCGGTCGGCGCCGACGGTGCTGAGCACCAGCCCGCCCAAGACGGTCCGGCCCGCGACGAGAGGGACGGCGATCTGGGGCTTGACGCGGAGCGCCAGATAGCTCCGCCGGTCCACGGCCGCCTCGTCGGGAAGCTCATCGGGCCGGGAAACGCTGACGATCTCCCCGCGTTGCAGGCGGGCCGTCATCCACGGGAACTCGGCCACGTCGATCCATTCCCCGATGGCCCATGACCGGGCGGTGCCGCCGTCCCGGGAGAACTCGATCAGACTGCCGCCGTCGACCCCCAGGAAGTCGACGACCCGGCGGAGAGCGCCCTGGACTTCTCGATCGAAATCGGCGGCCGCCAGCGTGCTGAACGTGGCCGCCAGGGAGGACAGCAGCTTCTCGAAGCGCAGGCGCTCGGCGAGCGAGAGATCCATCCGCTTGCGCTCCAGGGCGTTGGCGAAGGCCTCGCTCAGGAGGCGGAGCCGCTCGACCAGCTCGTCGGACCAGACACTTTCCCCGCGGACGGCGTCGAAGGACAGCACGCCCAGCATCGGTCCACCGGCGCGCAGTGGGATCGAGACGTGCGAGCGAGTGCCCACGCGCTCGTAGCTGGCCCGATCGATCGCCGCCTCCTGCGGAAGTTCATGTCTCCCGACGAAGCGGACGAGCTCCCCACGTCCCAGGGCCCCGGTCGTCCAGGGAAACTGCTCGGTGTCCATGACCCGCGGCGGCTCCTCGAGACCCGGCAGCGCCCATGCGATGCGGACCCCCGGGCCGCCGGCGACGTATTCGTCGAGATTGCCGCGATCCGCGCTCAGGAATGTGACGACCTGCTGGAGCGCCTGCTCGAGCGCCGTGTCGATATCGCTGGCCGGGATGTGAATCAACCCCGCCGAAAGTTTCGCGAGGAGCGCTTCGAACTGCAAGCGCTTCTCCAGCAAGAGGCCCGCGCGCCGGCGCGCCGCCCGGCGAAGCAGAAGCCAGACGATGACGAGCGCTTCGGCGACGACCAGCGTCACCGCCGCAGCGAGGGGCCACTCGGGCAGGGCCAACACTGCCGGCTCGACGATCAGGCCAGGTGTCCGGTCGGCATGCTACCCGAAGGCGGAAGAAAAGGCGCCGCCATCAGGCCTCAACGATACCGCAAATCCGGGGCGTGGGCGCTCATCGCACCGGGAAGCCTCGAGGGGGGCGAGCACAGGCAAACACGGGGCGGGTCACAGCTCGACCTGCATGCTCAGCTCGACCACGCGGTCGGGCGGGATAGCGAAGAATTCCGTGGCTGAGCGCGCGTTGCGACGCGCGCGCAGGCCGTGATCGCAACCTGGCGCTCAGGACCTTCAACTGCCTTTCCTCATCTCTCGCCTCTGCCCCCCGCTTGGCCTGCGGGCAGCAGGGTCGCGCCGCGCGCGGCGACACGCAAGCCCGGCAGTGTTCACCGCCACCCCGGACCGGCTCGAGCAGGTCCAGCGCCCGACCAGTCGAGGCCTTCCCTGGACGAAGGTCCAATAGGCGTCACTGCACGGGGCTGCTAGCGTGCCCATTGGGGTAGCCGGCGCGGGCGTGAGCCACCGCGGTCTCGTTCACGCCAGGAAGGACGGTCGCATGTCGAGTCCCGTGCTCGTACGCATCGCTCTCACTGGCATCTACCTGGTGCACGGGATTCCTCGCGACGTGCAGCGGGCCGCGCGCCCCTGCGCCGCCGGTGAGGGGACGACGCTAGGCCGGGTGCTCCTCCAGGCCCTGCGCGAGTATGCGGCGGGACACGTGGAGGCCGAGCCGTTGACCCGGGCTCCTGAGGGCCGGCCGATCCAGCGGTGAAGCAACGGCAAGCCGCCGCGCCGATCGCCGAGAAGTACCAGAAGCTCTTGGACGAGGAACCTCGGACGCGTGCGCGCCCAGGTTCGCACCGCCGTGCCGCTCAGATCGTCGGCTTCCTCTGGTACGTTTTCACTTCCTGCGCGATCAAATCGATGAAGGCCTTGGCCACCGGCTGGGGATCTCGCCAGATGGCCCTCACGTCCTTGCCGCTCGCCTGCAGGACGTCGTTGACCAACCGGCAGGATCGGTCGTACTCAGACGTGGTGAGGTGAGTCACGGCGGCACCGCGGTGCCTCAGCTCGTCCCACGCGGCAAGCAGCAGTTCGTGATGGACCCGCATATGGTCCTCAACCGCCGCCAGCACGCCGTCGGGTGCCCCATCGAGTTGGCGCACGGCTCGGCGAATGAACTCCCGGAAGGCCGCGAACCCCTCGACGGTCATCGCTCGTTGGGTGTCCTCATACTGTATCTACACCATAGTACACTAGATCAATTTCCGCAATGTGTACTATTTAAGTGGTACACTAGGCGCGCTGGATAACCCAGCCGAGCTCACACCACCTGGAACGAGGGGGGCACTCACGATGGCTCAAGCATTGAAGACGACGCTACGCCCGCTCCATGACCGCGTGCTCGTGAAGCGCCTCGAGGAGCAGGACGACAAGCACGGCAGCATCATCATCCCCGACACCGCCAAGGAGAAGCCGCAGCAGGGCCAGGTGATCGGAGTGGGGACCGGCAAGGTCACCGAGGAGGGAAAGAACCTTCCCCTGGCCGTGAAAGAGGGGGACCGAATCCTCTTTGGCAAGTATTCCGGCAGCGAGGTCACGCTGGAGGGCGAGGAGTACCTCATCATGAAGGAGGAGGACGTCCTCGGCATCCTCAGCGCATGAACGACCGGCTCAGCCGCTTTCAACCATTTCGTGCCCACCGGGGAGGAGAGTAGCCATGCCTAAGCAACTGCTGTTCAACGAGGACGCCCGCGCCGCGCTCTTACGCGGGGTCAACGTCATGTCCCACGCCGTCAAGGCCACCCTGGGGCCGAAGGGGCGAAACGTCGTCATCGCCAAGAAGTTTGGGAGCCCCACCATTACCAAGGACGGGGTGACCGTCGCCAAGGAAATCGAGCTACCGGACGCCGCCAGGAATCTGGGGGCGCAGATGATCAAGGAAGTCGCCGCCAAGACCTCGGACGTGGCGGGCGATGGGACGACCACGGCGACGGTGCTGGCCCAGGCGATCTTCCGCGAGGGGCTCAAGAACGTGACCGCGGGCGCGAACCCCATGGGCCTGAAGCGGGGGATCGAGCAGGCGGCCGATGTGGTGGTCGAGGAGCTGAAGCACATGTCCAAGGCCACCAAGGACAAGACGGAGATCGCCCAGGTCGCCACGATCGCCGCCAACAACGACAAGACGATCGGCACCTTGATCGCGGAGGCCATGGAGAAGGTCGGCAAGGACGGCGTCATCACCGTCGAAGAGGCCAAGGCGATGGAGACCACTCTGGAGGTGGTCGAGGGCATGCAGTTCGACCGGGGGTATTCGTCGCCGTACTTCGTCACCGACCCCGAGCGTATGGAGTGTGTGCTGGAGGACGCGCTCGTCCTCATCCACGAGAAGAAGCTCAGTGTGATGAAGGACATGCTCCCGCTCCTGGAGCAGGTCGCCAAGGCCGGCCGGCCACTGTTGATCATCGCCGAGGACGTCGAGGGCGAGGCCCTGGCCACCCTCGTGGTCAACAAGCTG
>JBOHPM010000217.1:0-5811 GCA_050731715.1 Candidatus Rokuibacteriota bacterium | reverse complement strand
ATGCCGCGCCTGGGTGGTCTGGACGCGATCCCCCGGATCCTGAAGCTCGAGCCCTCCATCCCCATCATCGTGGTGACCGGGCACGCCAGCGCGCGCGCCATCGGGGAGCTCAAGCACTGGTCGGTTCCGGTGCTGGCCAAGCCCATCAACCTGCCTGACCTCGAAGCCCTGCTCGCCGAGGGGCTCGGAAATGCGACTAACGCGGCAAGTTGATCTGGGCCTGCACGCGGGGGACGTCCTGCTCGACGCGTTTCCACAGCGCGCCGACCGGCAAGTGGGTCCCGTTGGCCTCCGCGCAACCGGCGAGCTTGTCCACCAGTCCCCGGGCCGCCGGCACGCGCCGGCGCGGCGCCTTGGCGGCCCGCCGGACCTCGTCGTCGTCGGTCGTTTTCGCCTCGACCCAGGCCTGCTCGACGTGAGCCACCAGTAGCACGACGCGCTGGAGCTCCTCGTCGAGGTAGCTCTCCCACTCGGCGGGGGTGGCAAAGCGCGGGCAGCTCTCGCGCAGCACGCCCTCGAAGTGCGTGGCCAGGCGGTTGGCCTCGTCCAGGTGATGGGTCACGCGCGGCCAGACATCCGCGGCCGGGCGCTCACCCGGTAGCGCCGGCGTGGCCGCCAGCGCAACGAGCACCGCAGCCAGCACGAGTCTCACTCCCGCAGTATAGGCTCAGGCGGCTGCCGGGCGTACCGGTGCTTCCTCGCGCAGGCGCAGCTCCACGAGGCCCCAGTCGATGTTGCGGAAGAAGGCCTCCACGTATTTCTTCCGCTCCGTGGCCTTGTAGTCCCGCATGAAGGCGTGCTCCCACACGTCCATGACGAGCACGGGCTTGAAGCCGGCGGGGATGCCTTCCTGGTGCAGCGTGATCCAGTGATTGCTGAGCCGATCCGTCACCGGATCCTCGAAGAGCACAACCCAGCCCACGCCGCGCATCTCTCCGATCGCCTGAAAGTCGGTCGCCCACTGCTCCACCCCGCCGTAGGCCTGACCCAGAACACGGGTCAGCCCTGAGCCCGCCGGCGGCTTCGGCTCACCACCGCCGCGAAGGTTCGCGAAGTAGTACTCGTGCAGGACCATGCCGCCGTACTCGAACCCCAGCCGCCGGGTCAGCTCGGCGAACTCGGGGTTCTGCCCGAGGGCCTTGCCCTGCCCGCGCAGCTCGGCCAGCTCGGCGTTCAGCGCGTTCACCTGCTTCACGTAGCCGGCATAGAGCTGCAGGTGCTCGGCGATCTGGGCGTCGGAGATGCCGTCGAGCCCACGGAGATGGTCAAAATGCTGCTCTTTGTAGGTCTTCATGTTCCCCCCCAAGCGCGAATGCGTCGACTCTTGTATCATCTCGCCAGCAAATTCCCTGCCTGGCAGGAGGCTCGCCATGAAGCGTACCACCGTCCTCTCCGTCCTCGTCCTCCTCGCCGCCTCCACCCTGGCGGCGATGGTGATGGCCCAGGCGCCCGCTCCGGTTCGGATCGGGGTCATCCAGCCCCTGTCGGGGCCGGTGGCTGCGTCCGGTAACTACATCCGCATGGGCGCGGAGATCGCCCGTGACTGGATCAACGCGCGCGGTGGCGTGCTGGGTCGCCGGGTCGAGCTGGTGATCGAGGACAACAAGTCCGACCCCAAGGAGGCGGCCAGCGCGGCCGAGAAGCTGATCGTGCGCGACAAGGTGCCGGCCATCATGGGGGCCTGGGGCTCGTCGATGACGCTGGCCGCGATGCCCAAGCTCGAGGAGTACGGCGTGCCCATGGTGGTGGAGACCTCTAGCGCTGCCTCCATCACCAAGCGCGGCAATCCCTGGGTGTTCCGCATCAGCCCCCCCAGCGAGATGGAGGCCCTCGGCCTGGAGCCCTACGTGGCCAGGCTCGGCGTCAAGGGCGCCGATTTCCTGGCCGTCAACACGGACTGGGGCCGCGGCGCCATCACGGCCTTCGGGGACATGCTCAAGAAGAAGGGCGTCGCCGTGGGCGCCGCCGAGTTCATGGACCAGGCGGCCACCGACATGAATGCCCAGATCACCAAGATCAAGGGGCTGCCCGGTGACACCCTGTTCTTGACCACGAGCGTCGAGCAGATCACGCTCGTGCTCAAGCAGGCCCAGGAGCAGCGCCTGCAGCGCAAGATCATCACCACCGGGGGCAGTTCCTCGCCCAACCAGCTCGTGAAGCAGGCCGGCGCCGCCGCCGAGGGCACCTATCACATTCTCTTCTTCATGCCGTGGTTCCCCGAGGCCATGCCCGACGGCAAGCTGGCCAAGGCGTTCGTCGACGAGTGGACCAAGCGCGGCCATCCCTTCGAGGGGCTCACCGAGGGCTTCCGCGGCCACGACGGCATCGCCACCATCGCCGAGGCCGTTCGCATCGCGGGCAAGGCCGAGGCCAAGGCTGTGCGCGACGCGCTGTGGAAGGTCAGGATCACAGCCCTGAACGGACCCATCGGCTTCGAGAAGGACGGGCCGGCCGGCAAGGAGAGCGGTCAGTCGAAGCCCAGCATCTTCATCGTGCAGATCAAGGACGGGAAAGTGGCCCTCCCCGAGTTCGCCAAGAAGTGAGTTGGACGCCTTACTGCAGCATCTGGTGAACGGCCTGGTGCTGGGGGGCACCTATGCCCTGCTGGGGATCGGGTTGACCCTGATCTTCGGCCTGATGAACGTCGTGAACTTCGCCCACGGTGAGTTCTATACGCTGGGCGCCTACGCGGCGTTCGCGGCGGTGGCCCTGAGCGGCCTGCCCTTCGTCCCCGCCCTCGTCGTCGCCATAGCCGCCGGCGTGGCCCTCGGCGGGCTCACCGAGCGCGTGCTCCTGCGGCCGCTGCGCGGCCAGTCGATCGACACCGTCATGCTGGTGATGATCGGCCTCTGGATCGCCATGCAGAACGCCGAGCTGCTGGTGTGGGGCGGCGTGGCCAAGTCCATCCCGCACCCCTTCCCGACGGCGCCCCTGACGCTCGGGCCGGTCAGTATCGCGCCCTTGCGAGTCTTCGTCCTCGCGGCCGCCCTGGCCCTCATCCTCGGCGCCCACCTCGTCGTGCATCGTACGCGGCTCGGCCGCGCGATGCGCGCGACGTTCCAGGACCCGGACACCGCCGCCCTCATGGGCGTGCGGATCGGTCGGATCCACACGGCGACGTTCGCCCTGGGCTCCGGGCTAGCGGCGGCGGCGGGGGCGCTGCTGGGGCCGATCTTCCTGGCCTATCCCGCCATGGGAGATCTGGCCGCGCTGAAGGCTTTCTCGGTGGTGATCCTGGGCGGGCTGGGCAACGTGGCCGGCGCCACGCTGGGCGGCGTGCTCCTTGGCGTCGCCGAGGAGCTGGGCGCCGGGTACGTCTCCTCCGGCTACCGCGACGCCGTCGGCTTCGTCATCATCATCCTGGTGCTGCTGCTCCGTCCCTCCGGCCTGCTGGCGCGGGCCGAGCGCGTCGGCTGACCGGCCGCGGGGACGGCGGCGCGACCGTGAGCCGGGCGGGCCGGCGCCGTGCGGGGCTCGCAGTGCTCGGCCTGCTCACCCTCACCGCCCCCGTGTGGCTCGCCAATCCCTATTACCTGCACATCCTGATCATGGCCGGGATATTCGCGATCCTGGCCCTCAGCCTGAATCTTCTGCTCGGCTACACCGGCCAGCTCTCGCTCGGCCATGCCGCCTTCTTCGGCATCGGCGCCTACACCTCGGCGCTGCTGACGCTGCGGCTCGACTGGTCCGTCTGGGCCGGGCTGGCGGCCGGCACGCTGACCGCGGGCGTGGCTGGCTGGGCCATCGGCCGGCTCGCGCTCAAGCTGCGGGGCGCCTATTTCGTGCTGGTGACCATCTCGTTCGCCGGCGTGATCTCGCTCGTGAGCGTGAACTGGATGGACCTGACCAACGGGCCCCTGGGACTCCCCGGCATTCCCCCGCCCTCCCTCGGACCGTGGATGCTGCGGAGCAAGACCGCCTACTACTACCTGGTGCTGGTCGCGGTCTTCCTGGCCTGGCTCCTCTGCCGTCGTCTTGTCGGCTCCCGGATCGGGCGCGCCTTCGTCGCGCTCCGGGAAAACGAGTCGCTGGCCGAGTCCGTGGGGATCGACGTCACCCGCTACCTCGTGCTGGCCGCCGTCGTGAGCGCGGCGATGGCGGGCCTGGCCGGCGGTCTGTACGCCCACTACACGCGCTTCGTGAGCCCCGAGGTCTTCCTCTTCACCTACACCGTCACCATGGTCATCATGGTGGTGGCCGGCGGCAAGGGGACGCTGGCCGGGCCGCTGGTCGGCGCCCTGCTCTTCACGGTGCTGCCCGAGGCGCTCCGCGAGGCGACCTCCTGGCAGTGGCAGATGCTCGCCTACGGCGTCATCCTCGTGCTCCTGATCCGCTTCCTCCCCCTCGGCATCGTGTCGTCATTGTCAGCAGCGATCACTCCGGATGTTGAACAGGGTGCGGGCACCCGGGCTCTCGCCCGCCCGCACCCCGCCGGAACATCCCGCGACCCTTCTTCCATCACCCGATCAGAGTCACGACCTCACGACCGAGCACTGCAGGTGCGCGATCTCGCGGTGCAGTTCGGCGGGGTGAGCGCGCTGGCCGGCGTCTCCTTCGACGTCCGCCCCGGCAGCATCACGAGCCTCATCGGTCCCAACGGCGCGGGCAAGACGACCGCCTTCAACGCGATCACCGGGTACCTCCGGGTGGCCCGCGGCCGGATCACCTACGGGAGCGCGACCCTGAACGGGCTGCGGCCGTCGGCGATCGCCCGCCGGGGCGTGGTGCGGACCTTCCAGAAGACGAGCGTGTTCCCGGCCCTGACCGTGATCGAGAACGTGCTGACCGGCCTGCACCTCCGCGGCCGGGCCAGGCTCCTGGGCGTCCTGGCCGACCGGCGCTGGGTGCGTGACGAGGAGGCCCGGCTCGTCACGGACGCCGAGCAGCTCATCACCTTCGTCGGCCTCGGTTCGCGGCCCCACGCAGTGGCCAGCGCACTGGCCTACGGCGAGCAGCGGCTCGTGGAGCTGGCCGTGGCCCTCGCCGCCCGGCCCGCCCTGCTGCTCCTCGACGAGCCGGCCGCGGGCCTGGCCGGGGCGGAGCGGGACGCGGTGAGCGAGCTGGTCCGGCGGATTCGTGAGCAAGGCATCACGGTGCTGCTGGTGGAGCACGACATGCGGATGGTGATGGGGATCTCCGACACCGTCATCGTTCTCAACCACGGCGCGGTCATCGCCGAGGGCCCCCCGGCGGCCATTCGGTCGCACCCCGAGGTCGTGCGCGCCTACCTGGGATCCGCCGCTGCTCAAGCTTGAGGGCGTCCACGCGGGCTACGGGCCCATCACCGCCCTGCGCGGCCTCGACCTCGAGGTCCACGAGGGTGAGCTCGTCTGTCTCCTCGGCGCCAACGGGGCCGGCAAGAGCTCCACGCTGCGGGCCATCTCGGGGCTCCTGCGCCCCACCGGGGGGCGGATCGTCTTCGAACGCCGCGACATCCAGGGACGCGAGCCCGCCGAGATCTTGAAATCGGGCATCGCGCACTGCCCGGAGGGGCGCCGGGTGTTCCCCTACCTCACCGTCGACGAGAATCTCGAGATGGGGGCCTACGTGCGCCGGGACCGCCGGGCGATCGCCGAGGACCTCGAGCGCGTCTGCGATCACTTCCCTATCCTGCGCGAGCGCCGCCACCAGACGGCCGGGACGCTGTCCGGCGGCGAGCAGCAGATGCTGGCGATCGGCCGCGCCCTGATGGCCCGCCCCCGGCTGATCCTGTTCGACGAGCCATCCCTGGGGCTAGCGCCCACCGTGGTCGAGACGACGTTCCGCATCATCGCCGACATCCGGCGGGGCGGCACCACCGTCCTCATGGTG
>JBOHPM010000216.1:0-5828 GCA_050731715.1 Candidatus Rokuibacteriota bacterium | reverse complement strand
GGTGACCGTAACTCCGCCGAGGGTCTGGGTTGTCGATGTGCCGGGCGTGACGTTCGAGATGGCCGCTCCGTTCGGGGGCGTCACCGTGACGGTGAATCGATCATGACCGTCATACCAGATCTCGATGATGTCGCTGCTGGTGGCGCCGTTCGCATAGGTCAGCTTGAGATCGACCGTCAGGCCCTGGCCAACTGCCCCGAAGGCATGGGACTCGGTGTTGTTCGCGTTGCCCGCCGACACGGTGAGGGCTCGCCCCGGAGTCAGCAATAGCTCGTCGATGAAGCGCTCACCCAACGTGCTGCCGTCGTGCGGCCCCTGGTCGTCACCGGCGCTCATGTTGACGACACAGGGCTGGCCGAGCTGTCCGGCCTTGTCGAAGATGTAGGCAAACGCATCGGCGATGTGGGTCGCTCCCACGAAAAGCTCGGTGGGCTCGGGCAGCCGGGCCCGCACGTAGATGATGTCGGCCGCCGGGGCTGCGCCCACGTTCGTCGGAGGCTGCCCGGGCTGGCGGCCGTTGCCCGCGGCGATCCCCGTGACGAACGTGCCGTGCGATGCGACGTTGTTGGGGATCGCCGCATGCTTGACGATGCTGTACACCGGATGCCCGGGACTCAGCTCGGTGTCGATCGTCGCTCGATCGTATTCCACCCCATAGGGGCAGAGCAGTACCGGGCTCGTCGGCGCCGGCCCGTCGGCCGGTGCGGAAAGCCTCTGATCCCAGAGGTAGAGGATGCGGGTTGCATCCGCCTCGGTTCGGAAGGCGGGATGGTAGATATCGAGGATCTCGAGGTCCACAACACCGACGATGACGCCCGCACCAGTGTGGGCGGGGAGACCGACCGGTGGGTTGTGGAGCTGTCCGATTTGCGTGGCGAGGAGGGCGCTCTGGAGGGCCGGGAACATGGGCCGCTCCAGCTCGATGTAACGGACGGCGGCTGACGCTTCGAGCCGGGGGATCGCCGACAGGGGGATGAAGGCCGTAAAGACGTCGCCCGCGCGGGTTCGTACCCGGGCCCCCAGATCCGCGAGGTCGGCGGCGCTGGCATCGCTGAGGATGAACGCCGAGATGAATGGCTCTTTCCGCCTCGCGGGCGGCGCCGCGCGTTTTGGATCGACGGGCACGTGGAACCCGGTGGAAAGGGGGGCGAAGGCGCGGCCCTCGGCCGCCCGGAGGCGCTCGCCCGCGCGTGATTTTCCTGACCCGCTCTTTTCCGTATCGACGGCGGCGCGGGCGGCCCCGATCTCCCTGGTGACCTCTTGAAGTCGTCGGCCCTCCCCCTGCACCAGCGTGGCGAGCCGGTCGGCCGGCAGCGAAAGCAGGAACTGCAGTCGGGCATCAAGCTTCGGGCGGTTCGGGCGCGGGCGCCCCGTCGAGGACTCCGGGCGGCGTGTCCCCTTGCGCGGCATGGTGTACCTCCCCTGGGTGTCGGCTCTCGCGCGCTATGCCGATAAGCGCGCCTCGACCAGGTCGAATGCCATGTCAGCGGCGATCTCGTGCACCACGCCGCGCCGCACGAGCGCGTGCGGCAGCAGGCAGCGCTCGGCGCGGATGACGTGGCCGCGCCCGTCGCGCAGGAGCCAGTCGCCGGTGTGGAGGCGGAGCAGGGAGACGTCGGCCGGCCGGCCGACCCGGAGGCTGCCCCGCCGGCCCTGCTGCCGCAGCACGGCTGCCGGAGTGGTCGTCGTCATCAGGATGACCTCCTCGACGGTGAGACCGAGGGCCAGCATCTTGGCCATGGCGCCCCAGAGCGTGTAGCTGAGGTGGCGGGTCCCCCAGGCGACGCGTAGCTCGCCATGGACCTCGTGGTGGGCGTCGCTGCTGATGATGTGCGGCTTGAGCCCCCCATCGATCGCCCGCCGGGCGGTGTCCAGGTTGAAGTGCGTTCCGTGGGCGAGATCCAGAAGCACGCCGCGCTCGTAGGCGTCGCGCACCTCCGGCTTCACCCTGCCGTCGTCGTCGAGCAGGCCCCCGGGATTGTTGGTGTAGGGATGAACCAGGATGTCGCCGGGGTCGAGCAGCGTCAGCGAATCGCGCAGGGCGTCGTCCGGGGAATCGGCGCCGGCCCGGGAGGCCTTGAAGAGGTTGCCGACGTGGGCGGCCAGGGGCAGGTCGGCTTCCATCGCGGCCAGCTTGGCCAGGGCCAGGGGCTTGGTCCCCCACCGGGAGTACAGGCCGAGCTCCGCGTGCGCCTTGATGCCGCGCACGATCTCGGGGTAGTCCCGGCAGGTCTTGACCGTTCGCTTCACGTTGGCGGTATCCGGGCTGTGCAGATCGTGCTGCCCGCCCTTGGGGTCGCCGGCCACGTGGACGGAGAGGTAGCACAGGACGTCGGTGGTGGCCGGCTCGACGATGAAGGTCCGGAACGCGGCAAACGTCGCCGCGCCGACCGTGCCTTGCTCGACCACGGTGCCCACGCCCTGGTCGACTCCCACCTGATCGGGATGGACGCCCATGTCGGTGAC
This sequence comes from Candidatus Rokuibacteriota bacterium, assembly GCA_050731715.1. GTDB lineage: Bacteria > Methylomirabilota > Methylomirabilia > Rokubacteriales > CSP1-6 > 40CM-4-69-5. The sequence goes on along the minus strand of JBOHPM010000216.1, from coordinate 3,362 downwards.
GTGCTCGAAGCAGTGCACGTGATGGTCGATGATCGCGGGCGTCACCAGGCACCCGGCCGCGTCGAGGAGCCGGGCGCCCGTAGGGACGAGAATCGTGGGAGCGATCGCGGCGATCCGGCCCTCGCGCACCGCCACATCGAGCACGGTGTTGAGGCCCTCACTCGGATCGACGACGCGACCTCCCCGGATGACGAGGTCGTAGTCGCCGCGTTCGCCGCTCATGTGTTCGGCTGCGGCGGGTGGGCGCTGACCTCGGTGCGAACCTCTACGCCGTAGCGCCGGGCCAGGCGCGTCACCGCCATCCGCAGCGCCTCCGCCGACTGCTGATCGAGGCCGGAGATGCTGATGCGTTCGCTTTGCACCACGGCCTCGCTCGACCCGGTCGGCGCCTGCGGGACTGAGGGCTCGTTCGTTGATTCCATCGTCGGCGCGTCGGACTCTAGGCCCGGGATCGGGGGTTGTCAAGGAACGGTGGTGAGGTGGTCAGCCACCGCCCGCACCCGGGCGAGCGCGCTCTCGCTCGGGTGCGCCAGCTCCGTGGCCACGCCCAGCCACTGCTCGGCCATCTCGCGATCGCCGAGCGCAGCGAAGCCCTCGGCGGCGCCCAGGATGCCTTCGAACGAGCGAACCCGTCGCGCCCGGTAGGCCGCCGTCAGGTAGGCCGTCCGCGCGGCGTTCACGTTCCCCGCCCGACGGGCGGCGTCGCCCACTTCCAGCATGCCCTCCCAGCGCCGACTTCCCAGCGCCATCCAGTGAGCCTGCCGGAGCAGCCAGTCGGCCGCCCGGGCGTCTTCGGCGGCCAGGGCGTCGTCCATCGATCTCAGATACGGGGCCCAGGGCGGTTCGGGCTCGCCCCGGGCCTGGCCTCCGAGAGCCTCCACGATGGCCAGTGCGATCAGGAGGAGGCCGATCCCCAGCGCCACGACCCGCATTGGCCCGCGATCAGTGAGTCGCATTGCTTCCTTCATGGCTTCCCCGCTTTCGCCCGCGCTCCAGGCGCAGGCGCCTTCCTTAACGCACACCCGATGCCAAGCGACGTGCGAAGAACGACGCGGAGTTACGGCGCGGGGACGCCGTGCAACTGTGGTGGTGGTGGTGGAACGCTGAGCGGCTAGGCCTTGCCCTCGAGCCCTCGCTTGAGCTGCTCGAGGTGGTTGTCGTCGTGCCAGGCCATGAGCGTGAGGATGTCGTCCGCCGTCATCCGGCCGCGGCTGTGATGGATGCCGGCTCGCTGCCAGGCGTCGGGGCCGAACTTCTTCAACGTCGCCAGGGTCTCATCGCGCCGGCGGCGAAATGCGGCCAGGGCGCCCTGGACCTCGTTCCTCAAGTACTGGCGCTCCTCGGCCCAGCGATCGGGGGTGTCGGGCATCAGGGGCAGGAGCTTCGGCTCGTCGTTCAGAGTGATCTGCTGGAAGCGACTGCCGAACAGCTCCTCGGTGTCCCGGAGATGGCAGACGACCTCCTTGGGCGCCCAGTTCTTGGCGTCGGGGCGGCGGGCCAGGACCGCCTCGGCCTGGCCCCGCAGCGCGGTGGCCAGCTCATCGGGGGTTCGCTCCAGGCGAGTCAGGCGTTGGGCCACGGTCTGCTTGGCGTACTCCTCGACAGTCGGCATGGCGGTCCTTTCCGGGACGAGCTGGTGGAACAGGCTCGACTCCCGCTTGTAGAAGCCCTCGGTGTGGAGCGAGTCGCGCAGGCGCAGCATCGTGTAGTCGAGATGGTGGCCGAGCTCGTGCAGCAGCGTGCGCAGATAGGTCCGGAAGGCGACCACCCGGCGCTGCTTGGCCGTGCGCATCCACAGCTGGATCTTCGGAGCCCGGCCCTGCTCGGCCGTGTAGAGCCCGTGCAACTCGCCCCAGCGCCGGTGGGGCCGAGCTGCAAGCACCTCGACGTGCACGGGCGGGACTCCCAGCTCCTGGCCGAGCCCACGGAGCAGACGGTCCGACGCCTCCCATGTCCGCTCGCGGCTCTCGGACGCCAGCGCCGCCGCCAGGTCTTCGACGAGGGGCTGGAGTAGCTCGGGACGGGGCAGTCGGACCTCGATGACGCCGGCGCTCTTGCGGTAGATGGCCTGCTGGGCCCGGCTCAGGCGGCTGTAATACGCGAAGGTCACGTCCCCGTCCAGCGCGGCCGGCGCTTTTCCAGAAAGGCCCGGGCGCCCTCGAGGCGGTCCTCGGTGGTGCGCAGGAGTGTAGAGAGATCATTCTCCAGACGGAGCCCGTCGGAGAGGGAGAGCTCCAGGCCCTTCACCACCGCCTCCTTGGCGTAACGCAGGGCCACCGGTGCCTTGGCGGCGAGCTCGCGGGCCAGCGCCACGGCCCGCGGCCGCACCTCGGCGGCCGGTACCACGCGCTCCACGAGGCCCAGGCGCAGGGCCTCGGCCGCGTCGATCCGGGCCCCGGTGAGGATGAGCTCGAGCGCCTTGCCGCGGCCGAGCAGGCGGGGAAGGCGCTGGGTGCCCCCGCCGCCGGGGATGATAGCCAGGTTGATCTCGGTGAGGCCGAGCTGGGCGTCGTCGGCGGCGACCCGGATGTCGCAGGCCAGGGCCAGCTCCAGGCCGCCGCCCAGGGCGAAACCGCGGATGGCGGCGATGATGGGATAGGGACAGCGGTCCATCACCTGGCGGAAGTCCACCCGGCGGCGCTGCTCGCGGAAGCGCACGGGCGGCTGGGGCGCCACGAACTCCCGGATGTCGGCGCCCACCGAAAAGGCCCGCTCGCCGGCGCCGGTGACGACGACGACCCGCACGTCGTCGTCGCTGGCCATCGCGATGAAGCAGCGGGTGAGCTCCTCGCGCATGGTCTGGTTCATGGCGTTCAGCACGTCCGGGCGGTTGAGGGTGACGGTGGCCACCCCGTCGGAGATCTCGTAGCGGATCGTCTCGTCGCTCACCGGCTCACCTCAGCGGATGACCTTCCTGGCGCGCAGGTCGGCGAGGGCGCTGCTCTCGTAGCCGAGCTCGTGCAGAACCTCGTCGGTGTGCTGGCCGAGCGCCGGCGGCGGCCCCGGATCCGGCGCCGCGGTATCGGAGAAGACGAGGGGCTGACCCAGCAGGCGCAGCCGGTCGACGTCGGGGTGCGCGTACGTCCGGGTCATGCCGTGATGGCGCACGGCGGGATCGTCCATGAACTCCATGAGGCCCTGCACGGGCGCGGCCGGGATGTCGTGCTCGGCGAGCAGCCTCAGCCAGTGGGCCCGGGGCTGGCTGGCGAACTTCTGCTCGAGCAGGGGCAGCAGAGACTCGCGGTTGTCCAGGCGCAGCATCCAGGAGGCGAAGCGGGGGTCGTCGGCGAGCGGCAGGCCCAGGGCGTTGCAGAGCTTCACCCAGAACGTCTGGTTGCCGCAGGCCAGGAAGAACCATTCCC
>JBOHPM010000215.1:0-5837 GCA_050731715.1 Candidatus Rokuibacteriota bacterium | reverse complement strand
CCGATCCGCAGCGCGGTGGCTTCCTCGCCGGCCTGACAGAGGATCTGCAGCGACGTCGGCAAGCCGGTCGGGGTGAAACCATTGGGAACGGCCAGCCCGCACAGCCCGAGGTAGTTCCCCATCCGGGTGAAATGCGCCGCGGTGCCGGACTGATCGACCTCGGCGATCGGTATCGCCGCCGTCTGCGTGGTCGGGGTCAGCAGCGCATCGGCGTCGGCCAGCGCCGCGGCGAACTCGCGGCAGCGCTCCTCGCGCTCGGCCAGCGTCACCAGATAGTCGCGGGCCGAGATGTTGCGCCCGAGCTGGATCCGCGGGCGGATGTGCGGGTCGACGGGCAGGCTCATGTCGTCGACCAGGTGTCCGACGAAGCGATAGCCCTCGGCGCCGATGATGCGCCCGGTGGCCGCGGCGTAGTCGCTGAACCGGTGCGGCAGGGCGGGGCGCACGATGCGCGCGCCGAGCTTGCCGAGCGTGTCGATCGACGCGTCGTAGGCCGCCAGCACCTCGGCGGCCACTCCGGCTCGCTCGGCCGCGGGCATGACGGCCAGCCGCAATCCGGCGACGCCGCGTCGCAGCGCGGGCAGGGGATCGGCCGGCGTCCACGTCCGGGTCTGCGGATCGCGCGGATCGGGACCGTTGAGGACGCGGAAGATCAGGGCGGCGTCCTCGACCGAGCGGGCCAGCGGCCCCGGCGTGTCGAGCGTCGTGCTGAGCGGCAGCACGCCGTACGTGCTGATCCGCCCGGCCGTCACCTTCAGGCCGACGATGCCGCACCACGCGGCCGGCAGCCGCACCGAGCCGCCCGTGTCCGTGCCGATGGCCACCGGGGCCAGACCCGCGGCGACGGCGACGGCCGAGCCGCTGGAGGAGCCACCCGGCGTCCGGTGCACAGTCGGGTCCCAGGGATTGCGAGGCGTGCCCAGGTGCGTGTTGGTCCCGAAGCTGCCCATGGCGAACTCGACCGTGTGTGTCTTGCCGAGGACGATCATGCCGGCGGCGACGATCCGCTCGGCCAGCGTGGCGGTGACAGGCGACACGCGATCCTTCCACACCTTGGAGCCGCCGGTGGTCACACGCCCTTGCAGGTCCACCAGGTCTTTAAGTCCGATGGGCACGCCATGCAGCGGGCCGACGCGGTGCCCGGCGCGAATGGCCTTGTCCGCAGCCTCGGCGGCCAGCCGTGCCTCGGCGTCGTACAGGGCGATGAAGGCGTGCAGCGCCGGATCGCGCTTGCGGATGCGGTCGAGCAGGACGTCCACCACGTCGACCGGCGACAGCGTGCGCTCGCCGAAGGCGAGGGACAGCTCGGCGACGGTGGCCCACCCGGGATCGATCCGGCTCATGCAACGCCCTCCTTGCCTGCGCCGGCCAGCACCTGCCCGGCGTGGCGAATGTGCTCGATGTCGAACGGTGGGGCCACGAGCAGGATCAACCGATCGACGCCAACACGCTCGAGCAGTTGCCGGGCGCGGGTGTCCGGCCCCAGCCAGCGCTCCTCCAGCCCGGCGAACACCGTCACCAGGAATGGCGATGCGGCGCGCCCCGCCGCCGCATGCGCCTCACGAGCCAGGCGGACGAGATCGCCGAGCTGGGGGTGGAAGGCCTGGGTGTTGAAGCCGTCGGCATAGGTGCCGGCGATCGTGGCCATTCGCGGACCGAAGCCGCCCACGATGATCGGGGGCGGGGGATCGGGGCGCAAGAAGCCGTGCTCCCCGGACCAGAGCCGCCGCATGAGCGTGATGGCCTCGACCACTCGCCGCGCGCGAACCTCATCACGCTCGACGGTCGCTCCCATCGCCTCCTGCTCGACGGCGTAGGGCGTGCGACGGCTGCCGCCGGCGCCGAGCCCCAGGAGCAGGCGGCCGTGCGAGACGGCTTGCAGCGTCGCGGCCATGTTGGCCAGCACGCCCGGCGAGCGGTTGGCCACGTTGAGGACCAGCGGACCGAGCGCAATGCGCTGGGTGACTTCGGCCAGCGCGGAGAGGACCGTCCAGGCTTCGGGGACGCCCGGGCCCCCGTTACCGTCGGGATCGCGGAGATGATCCCAGGTCCACAGCCCGTCGAAGCCGGCGTCCTCGATGGCGCGCGCCGCCACCCGCATCTCGGCGTAGCGAGCGCTCATCGGGATGAGGAGGATGTCGGTCTTCATGGGTCGCCTAGGCGGGGCAGCACCTCCTTGGCGAAGAGCTTGAGGCCTTTTTCGGCCTCGGCGTGGGTCATGAAGCCCGAGCGGCTGGCCAGGATCAGATGCTCGAAGGGGCCGACCTTGGCCTGAAACTCTCGGATCTGCCGGTACACGCTATCCGGGTTCCCCGCGAACATGAGTCCGCGCTCGATGGCCTGCTCGGGACCGATGCCCACGAGCGCGGCGGCGGCACGACCGGCGGCGGCCCTGGCCCCGGCCGCGCCGACTGTGGGCTTTCGGTAGAGCGGCGGGGCCAGCTCGAGCCGCGTCTGGCCGGGCAGGAACTTGGTGTACTGCGGCGCCGACTTGAGGCCGGTGTTGAGGAACCAGAGCAGCTTGCTGCCCACGCCCATGCCTTCCTCGTCGGTATCGCCGGTGTAGACGAAGGCCGCGTACCCGAACCGATCGGGACCGGGCGCCGGCAACCCCGCCTCGGCCCGGGCGGTGCGATACGCCGTCCAGGCGCGCACGGTCTCTTCGGCCCCGCGGAAGACGAGCACGTTGACCATGCCGCGCCGGCCCAGCTCGGCCGACGTCTCGGGGTCGCCGGTCGCCGCCCACAGCGGGGGATGCGGCTGCTGCCAGGGCCGGGGCCAGATGTTCACGTGGCGATGCGTGAAGTGCTTGCCCTCCCAGCTGAACGGCCCGTCCTGGTGCGTCATCGCCTTGAGGATGAGATCGATCGCTTCCCAGAAGCGCTCGACGTTGCCGACGGGATTCATGTTTCCCGAGGCCATCTCGGTGCCGCCCGACTTGACGAAGCCGATCTCCAGCCGCCCGCGGGACATCACGTCGGCCGTCGCGTACTCCTCGGCCACGCGCACGGGGTCCCGGCGCACCGTGACGAGCGTGCCCAGGCTCAGGATCCGCACCCGGCGGGTCTGGCGGGCCAGCACGCCCAGGATCAGCGGGCTGGCCCCGAACAGACAGTTGATCCCCGAGTGATGCTCGTTGGAGACGACGTTGATCCCGAGGTCGTCGCACAGCAGATATTCGTCCAGCGCTTCCTCGAAGAGGTCGGCGGCCACGCGCGGATCGCAGTAGCGATTGGGCAGGCTGGCCCGCACGGAGTCCGCGGCGTCGAGGACCGCCTGGGGCACGAAGGGATAGGGGTTTTCGTTCAGGTACCAGGCCTGCATCCGGTCACTCCTTCAAGAAGGCGGCCACGCGCTCGACGAAACGCTCGGGCTGCTCGATCTCCGGATGATGGCCCGCGCCTTCGATGATCTCCAGGCGCGCGCCGGGAATCGCATCGGCGTAGGCCCGGCCGTAGGCCGGCGTGACCACCCGGTCGCTGGCGCCCCAGAGCAGTAGCGTGGGGACCGTGATCCAGGCCAGCCAGCGCCGGAGCTGAGGATTGTAGAGACAGGGCTGCCAGGCGTAGAGGCACAGCGCTTCCCGGTTGCGGTGGTAGACGATCAGCTCGTCGTCGGACATCGCGTCGAAGTCGGGCGCCCACGTACCGGCATCGTGCCAGCTCCGCCGCTGGACCTCGGCCGGCGAGGCGTTGAAGACGTCGAGGATGTCGCGGGTCTCGCGGTCGCTGATCTTGATGCCGACCGGGTCGACCAGGACGAGCCGGTCCAGCCGATGACGGCACGTCGCGGCGATCTCCGCGGCGAGCCATCCCCCGAACGACAACCCCACCAGCGTCACCGGCCGGGGGCCGAGCTGCTCCAGCACCGCCAGATAGAGGTGAACCAGGTCATAGATCGTGGTGAAGTCGTCCGGCCGCGCCGACTGGCCGAATCCCGGATGCGAGGGCGCGATGACCTCGGCGTGCTGGGCCAGTAAATCCAGGAACGGCGCGCGAGGATGGACCGTCTGCAGACCGTGCAGCAGCAGGATCGGACGGCCGGCGCCGCGGCGCACGACCTCGAGCTCGAGGTCGTGCGCCGCGAGCCGGTCGGCGCCCGGCGCCGTCTTCGCCGTCGTCATGGCAGCCGAGTATATACCGCGACGCGGTCTTCTACCCGGCGCGCTGCCGTCCGACCCCGAGAATCAGCCGGTGACCCAGCCGTACCAGCGGTGACTGGGCGTGGCCCCCTCGTCGAGATAGGCCATCTTCATCCGGCTCAGGTAGTCCTTGGGAATCTCGTTGCGCCTGGCGTTCACGTCCACGTTGAAGACGCGCGCGGCGTTCAGCCCGAAGATCTGTTCCTTCACCGAGCGCGTCAGCGGCGCGTACTTGTGCTGCGTGACGAGCGCGTCGGGGATCTCGAAGCGGCGGAACGCTTCGATCTGCCACTGCGGCGTCCCATACCAGATCGAGTCGGTGCCCCACAGCACGTGATCGGCGCCGAAGGCGTCGATGATTTGGCCGAGCAGGTGGGCGCAGGCGGTGGGGTTGTTCGTGACGAGCTGCCCGAAGGTGGAGCCGAGCTCCATGTAGATGTTCTTGATACCAGGCTCCTTCTTCTTCATCTGGCAGAACTCGGTGGTCCAGGGGACCTCGCCCGTCGGCTTGGGCGCCGTCACGTTGAGCAGCCCCGAGTGGTAGACGAGGAAGTCGATGTCCGGGAAGTCCCTGGCGGCCTTGATGAGGTCGCGCGGATGGTTGTAGTCGGCCACCGGGCCCAGCGGCAGCCCCTTGTGGATGCAGAACCGCTTGACCCCGACCTTGCGCATCCGCTCGAGCATCGGGTAAGCAATCTTCTCGTCGTCGGCGAACCAGCCGTGGTTGAACCCCTTGGGCGGCGCCCCCGTATACGCCTTCCAGGCGTCGACCTTGAGCGTGGCCGCCTGCATGTCCATGAAGTCGAGATCGGCCTGGCCGAGCTGCGGCGTCACCAACCCATGGGCGAGCATCCGGCGGGACTGCGTGATGCGGTTGATCTCGTCGCGGATGTGCGTCATCTCCTTGGGCGGCACCACGGCTTCTCGCGGATAGGGGCCGGGCGGCGTGGAGATCAGCCCGATGTCTGTCTCGCTGTCGAAGAACACCTCTTTGACGAAGTTCTGCCAGGACAGATCGGCGAGCGTGCCCTTGTCGGACTCGAGCTTCGGGTTCAGCTTGCGGGCCCGCTGCCGCAGGGCGACCAGGTTGCCCTTGGCGACGGCGCCCTTGCGTGAGGCCTCCTCGTCTTTGGGGTCGTACTTGTCGCCGACGTAGTGGACCTGCACGTCGAAGATGAAGTACGGCGCGCCCGTGCGCGCCTGGAACGCGGCCGCCTCGGCCGCTTCGATGGGGAGCACGTCGAAGAATCGGCCGAAGACCGCATTCATGGCCAGGAGCGACGTCGCCATCCCGCCGCTCGTTCTCAAGAAGTCCCGGCGACTGAGGCCGAGCCGCGGGGCCAGCCGGCCTGCGTCGACCAGGATGCGCTCCTCGACCTCGCGCTGGGCCGCCGTCTGAGGCAGCGGCGGAAACTCTTCGTTGGAGACGAGCCGCGTCGGCAGCGGGGTTTCGCTGTGCATGCCCTTTCGCATATGTCCTCCTTCAGGCCTCGCGGTAGAAGACCAGTAACAGGCCAAAGACCACCAGGGCCGGGGCCCACAGACGTCCAGACCACGAAGTGTGCGCCGGCGCCAGCCGCAATTCCAGCCAGCGGGCCCAGCCGGCCAGCAGAGCGACCAGCCCCAGCGGCAGATGCGTGATCTCCATGAAGAAGCCGGTCTTCGGGTTATTGACCTGGTGGACGTGGGCCAGCAA
>JBOHPM010000214.1:0-5859 GCA_050731715.1 Candidatus Rokuibacteriota bacterium | reverse complement strand
CTGTTGCTCCTGGCCGCGCTCAGCAACACCTTTCGGGCCTTCGACGAGCCGGCCCGCCTGGCCCTGGTGCCCCAGCTCATCGACCGCGAGCGGCTCCCCAACGCGATCGCGCTGGGCTCGATCCCCTGGCAGGCCGGGCGGATGATCGGCCCCTCGATCACCGGAGTCCTCATCGCGGCCTTCGGCGGGGCGGTCGGGCTGGCCATGGCGGCGATCGCGTCGTGGGCCGCGCTCGTCCTGTACGGCTTTCTCCGCGTCCACGGCAACCACCCGGCCAGTGATGGACAGCGCGTCCTCCGCCAGTTCCTCGACGGCCTGCGCTTCGTCGGGCATCACGTCGTGTTCGCCAGCCTGATCAGCCTGGCCCTGTTCAACGCCCTGTTCGGCCTGTCCTACGTGACGCTGCTGCCGATCTACGCCGACTGGTACTTCAACACCGGCTCGATCGGGTACGGGCTGCTCAACGCCGCCCACGGGGGCGGGGCCATCGTGGGCACCCTGGTCATCGCGACCATTGCCGCGCGCATCCGGCGTCCGGGCGTGATGCTGCTGGCGATGGCCGCGGGCCTGGGGCTGGCCCTCATGGTGTTCTCGCTGTCGCCCGCGATGTGGCTGGCCTCGGCCATGCTCGTGGTCGTCGGCTTCGCCAACACCTTCTACCTGACCCAGGTGAGCACGATCATCCAGCAGCAGGTGCCCGATCACCTCCGCGGCCGGGTCCTGGGGATCTACTCGCTGTGCTGGAATCTGCTCCCGCTCGGCGGCCTGGTGGGTGGGGTGCTGGCCGCCGCCGTGAACGCGCGCTTCGCCGTGCTCGTCGGGGGGGCCATGGTCGCCGCCAACGCGCTACTCCTGCTCACCTCCCGGCGCCTGCGGGCGATCCGCTAGGATACGAAGACGGCACAGATGCGCGCGCGGCATCCTCAGGGACGGGCGGCCCTGGCCAGCGCCGCGGGGCCGGCGTATCCTACGCGGCAGGCCGAGAGGCCACGCCCAGGGGGAACGGATGGCAGACTACGTCCTCGTCGAGAAGTCGCAAGGCGTCGCGATCCTCACCATGAATCGTCCGGACCAGCTCAACGCCATGAGTGCCCAGCTCAGCGCCGAGCTGCACGACGCGGTGACCCGCTCGGCCGCTGACGACGAGATCGGGTGCATCGTCATCACGGGGGCGGGCGACCGCGCCTTCTCCGCCGGGGGCGACATCCACGAGCAGCGCGAGGACGACCGCAAGTACAGCCAGGCCGAGCTGGACGCCCGCACCGCCGCCCGGGCCCGGAACAGCTACGAGATCTCGGCCTGTCCCAAGCCGACCATCGGGATGATGAACGGCCTGGCCTACGGTGGGGCCGCGGTGCTGGCCTCCTCGCTGGACATGCGGGTGGGCTGCGAGCACGCGAGCTTCCGCTTCCTGGCCGCCGCCTATGGCCGCATCAACGCCACCTGGACCCTGCCCAACCAGGTAGGCTGGCCCATCGCCAAAGAGCTGCTGTTCACCACCCGGGTCGTGGAAGCCGAGGAAGCCCACCGCATCGGGCTGCTCAACCACCTGGTGCCCTGCGCCCAGCTCCGCGAGAAGACCATGTGGCTGGCCACGATGATCGCCAAGAACCGCCGCGACTCCGTGATGGGCGTGAAGGCCCTGCTCCTGCGCGACATGGGGCGCACGCTCGAAGAGCAGTGGGCGAACGAGCGCGACTACACGACGAACGTGGCCCGGGGTGCCAAGGCCGACGCGGCGTTCCCCGAGTTCATCGCCCGCAAGGGGCGCGCGCCAGCCTCGTGAGCCGGGCGCCGGCCCGGCTCCGGCCGGGGGCCGTTACGGCAGCAGGTCGGCGACCGCGACCTGCGCGGCCGCGAAGGCGAGCGGAGCGACGAGCGCTGGCGGCGCCAGCGCCATGACGGACTGATACCGCCACCCGTAGTTTGCTGCGGCCTCGGGGCCGGGATCCCGGTACACCTCCAGAATGCGATCGAGGAGGTTCACGATCCAGTAGTCCTGGATCCCCGCCCGCGCGTAGAGACTGGCCTTGTGCGCGCGGTCGAACGTCACGCTCGATTCAGCCACCTCGACGACCAGCACGGGGCGAGTGGGATGCGCATGGCGATAGTCGGCCGGCCGCCCGGGCACCACGACCAGGTCGGGCTCGGGCTCGGACTCGTCGTCGAGCGATATCGGTGACTGAATGCTCACGATCCACCCCGGCGGCAAAACGGCTCGCAGCGCGTAATCGACGGTGCGGATGGCGGACGCGTGATACGCGCTTTGCGGCTCGGCGACGACGAGCTGTCCGCCGACCAGCTCGATGGGGTCGTCGGCGAACACCCCGAGCTCCACGAGCCGATCGTACTCGGTTCGCTTCCAGCGCTTGAGCGTGAGGGGCGGCGCCATGCCCTGACACTAGCCGGTTCTGCCGGCCAGAGCAATGTCTGGAGGTGCATGCAGCGCGAAGACCCTCCCTGCGATACACTTGCCCGGCCGGCGTGGGAGCGGCGCTTCGCGCCGACCACGCGCCAAGGAGTGCGACATGAAGGCTGCGGTGTTCCACGGTCCCCACAAAGCGCTGACCATCGAGGACGTCGAGATCGCCAAGCCCATGGGGCGCGAGGTGCTCGTGCGCACGGTGGCCAGCGGCGTCTGCCACAGCGATCTGCACTTCATCGAGGGGCTCTACCCCTTCCCGGCGCCGGCCATCCTGGGGCACGAGGCGGCGGGGATCGTCGAAGCGGTGGGCCCGCACGTGACCGAGTTCAAGCCGGGAGACCACGTGATCGCGTGCCTGTCAGTGTTCTGCGGCCACTGCGAATACTGCCTGACCGGACGGACCCACCTGTGCCAGAGCCGACCCGTCCGGGCGGCCACCGAGCCGCCGAAGCTGTCCTGGAAAGGCGAAGCCGTCAACCAGTTCGCCAACCTCTCGGCCTACGCCGAGCAGATGCTGGTGCACGAGAGCGGGCTGGTGAAGGTGCGCGATGACCTGCCGCTCGACCGCGGGGCCCTGATCGGCTGCGGTGTCACGACGGGCGTGGGCGCCGTGCTCAACACCGCGCGGGTCGAGGCGGGTACCACGGTGGCGGTGTACGGGGCCGGTGGCGTGGGGCTGGCGGCCATCCAGGGCGCGGTGATCGCGGGGGCGCGGATGATCATCGCGGTGGACGTGGTCGCGCACAAGCTCGCCACCGCGCGCGAGCTGGGCGCCACCCACACCGTGGACGCCTCCGCAACTGATCCGGTCAAGGCGATCCGCGAGCTGACGGGCCCGGGCGTGGACTATGCGTTCGAAGCCATCGGCCTCAAGCGGGCCGCCGAGCAGGCCTTCGAGTGCCTGCGCCCGGGCGGAACGGCCACGATCGTCGGCATGATCCCCGTCGGCCAGAAAATCGAGCTGGACGGGCCGTCGTTCCTGCGCGAGAAGAAGGTCCAGGGCTGCAGCATGGGCTCGAACCGGTTCAAGGTGGACATGCCGCGCTACGTGGAGCTCTACCGCCAGGGCAAGCTCAAGCTCGACGAGATGATCACCCGCCGCGGCCGCCTCGAGGACGTCAACGAGGCCTTCCGCGCCATGAAGGCCGGTGAGGTCGCGCGCACCGTCCTGATGTTCGCGTAGATGGCGACCTACGTCCTGATCCACGGCGCGTACCAGGGGGGCTGGATCTGGAAGCCGGTAGCCACGCGCTTGCGCGCCGCGGGCCACCTCGTCTACGCGCCGAGCCTGGACGGCTGCGGCGAGCGCCACCACGCCGTGCGCTCCGGCATCACCGTGGGCACGCACGCCAGCGAGGTGGCCCGGCTCCTCGATTCCGAGGACCTCACCGACGTCGTCCTGGTGGGAACGAGCAGCGGCGGCATGGTGGTGGTGAAGGCCGCCGAGCTCGCGCGGCAACGCATCGCCCGGCTCGTCTTCGTCGATGCCCTGGCGCTGCTTCCGGGCGAGCGGGTCGATAACATCGTGAAGCGGGCGGCGGCCAACGAGACGAATGACACCACCACCACCCCCACGAAGGCCGACGCCGAGAGCCGCCTCTTCCGCGATCTGGACGACCGCACCCGCCTGTGGGCGTTGGCGCGCATCACCCCGCATCCGGTGGCCGCGCTCGAGGCGCCGATGGAACCGACGACCTTCTGGGATCAGACGTGGCCGGCGACCGTGATCCGCTGCCGGCGCGCCACCAATCCGCCCGAGAGCCACCAGCGACGCACGGCGGAGCGGCTCGGCGCGTCCTGGCACGAGATGGACACCGGCCACTACCCGATGCTGAGCGAGCCCGAGGCGCTCACGCGCCTGCTGTTGAAATAGCGAGTCGAGCAGACAGAAAAGGACAGCCCATGGCCACGATCACAGGGTCGGAAGTGCTGGCGCAGACGCTCAAGTCGCAGGGCGTGGACACGATGTTCTACCTGATGGGCGGGCCCATGCTGGAGACGGAGGCTGCCTGCATCAAGCTCGGCCTCCGGTGCATCGATCATCGTCACGAGCAGGCGGCCGCGTTCGCGGCCCACGCGTGGACGCGCGTGACGCGGCGGCCTGGCGTCTGCATGGCCGCCTCCGGACCCGGCGCCACGAATCTCCTGACCGGCGTGGCCACCGCCTTCACCGACTGCGCGCCGCTGGTGGCCATCGGGGGGTCGAGCCCTCGCGTGTACCTCGGGATGGAGGCCTTCCAGGAGATCGATCAGCTCGCGGTGTTCAAGCCGGTCACCAAGTGGGCGGAGCGGGTCTACGACGCCAAGCGCATCCCCGACGTCGTGGCCAGCGCCTTCCGCCAGGCCACGAGCGGCCGGCCGGGCCCGGTCTACATCGACCTGCCCGGCGACGTCCTCGGCGAGAAGGTCGAGGAGGAGGCGGTCAAGTACGCGCCGGCCTGGAAGCCGGCCCCGCGCACGCTGGGCGACACCGGCGCCATCAAGGAGGCCATCGCGCTCCTGGCCCGCGCCCAGCGCCCGATCCTCGTCGCCGGCAGCGGCGTGTGGTGGTCGGACGGCGCGGCCGCGCTGCGGGCGTTCGTCGAGGCCACCGGCATCCCGTTCTGGACCAAGCCCATCTCGCGCGGCCTGATCCCCGAGGACCACGCGCTGTCGTTCCTGAACGCGCGCAGCGCGGCGTTCACCGAGACCGATTGCGTCCTCGCCGTGGGCACGCGCTTCGACTGGATGATCCAGTTCGGACGCGCGCCGCGCTTCGCCGCCGACATGAAGGTCATCCACGTGGACGTCAACCCGGCCGAGCTCGGCCACAACCGCGAGGTCGACGTGCCCATCGCCGGCGACGCCCGTGCCGTGCTCGAGCAACTCCGCGCCGAAGCCGAGGGCAAGATCAATCCTGGGAAGTACGCGAGCTGGACGGGCAAGCTGCGGACGCTCGACGCCGAGAAGGGCGCGGACCAGGACAAGGCGATGAGCAAGGACGAGCTGCCCATGCACCCCCTGCGCCTCTGCAAGGAGGTCCGCGACTTCCTCAAGCGCGACGCCATCCTCGTCGTCGACGGCCAGGAGATCCTGAACTTCGGCCGCCAGGCCATCCCGACCTACACCCCCGGCCACCGGCTCAACTCGGGGGCGTTCGGCACCATGGGCGTCGGCCTGCCCTACGGCGTCGGCGCCAAGGTCGCCAAGCCCGACACCCAGGTGCTCGTGCTGCACGGCGACGGCTCGTTCGGCATGAACGCCATGGACCTTGACACGGCGGTCCGCCACCGGATCCCGGTCGTGTGCGTCATCAGCAACAACGGCGGCTGGACCGCGGATGCGCCGTGGTCGAGACCGCTGCCCAAGCCCGGACGCAACCTCGGCTTTACCCGCTACGACCGGATGGCCATGGACCTCGGCGCCCACGGCGAGTTCGTCGAGAAGCCCCATGA
>JBOHPM010000213.1:0-5863 GCA_050731715.1 Candidatus Rokuibacteriota bacterium | reverse complement strand
GGCCCTGATTGAGCCCCTGGTCGCGCAGACGCTGGGGCCATGCCGACGAGCCCTGGCCGATGCCGGTCTGGATCCCGCGCAGGTGGGTGAGGTGGTGCTGGTCGGCGGCTCCACACGCGTACCCCTGGTGCGTCGTCGCGTCGAGGAGCTCTTCGGCAGGATGCCGCACAGTCGACTGAATCCCGACGAGGTGGTGGCGCTGGGCGCGGCAGTGCAGGCCCACATCCTGGCCGGGGGCATCACGAACATGCTGCTGCTGGACGTGACGCCCCTGTCGCTGGGCATCGAGACGCTGGGTGGGATCGTGAGCGTTCTCATCCCGCGAAACACCACCGTCCCGACCAGTGCGCGCGAGATGTTCACGACGTCAGCCGATGGCCAGACGGTGGTGGACCTGCACGTGGTGCAGGGTGAGCGGGAACTGGCCAAGGACTGCCGATCCCTGGCCCGCTTCGAGCTGCGGTTGGCGGATCCGATGCCGGCGGGCATGCCCAAGGTCGAGGTGACGTTCTTGATCGACGCCGACGGGATTCTCAACGTCGCGGCCAAGGAGCTGCGCACGGGCAAGGCGGCGTCGATCGACGTCAAGCCCTCCTACGGCCTCAGCGAGACCGACGTGGAGCGGATGGTCGACGAGTCCTTCCAGTACGCCGAGGCTGACGTGGAGGCCCGGATGCTGATCGAGGTCCGCAACGAAGCGGACACCGTGATGACGCACGTCCGCCGCGCCCTCACGCAGGGCGCGCACCTGGTGACGCCAGCGGAAGGGGGCCAGATCACCGCCGCCCTGGCCGACCTCGCCCGGGCTCGGGAGACCACCGACCGCGAGCTCATCCAGGCCAAGACCAGCGAGCTGAATCGCGTGACCGAGCGTCTGGCCCAGTCGTTGATGGACGCGGCCCTGCAGGGGGCCCTGGGGACCCGGCGGGCCGCGGAGATCATGGAGTCTCCGTGATGGCGGTCCACCGCGTGACGTTCCTGCCCATGAACGTGACCGTGGAGGTCGACGACGAGAAATACCCGCTGGCCGATCACGGCAAGCCCGGCTCGCTGCTGGACATCGCCCTGGCCCACCACATCCGCCTCGAGCACAACTGCGGGGGGAGCTGCGCCTGTACCACCTGCCACGTGATCGTCAAGGAAGGCGAGAAGAACCTCTCCACCATGGAGCTCGACGAAGAGGATCGTCTGGACACCGCGGAAGGGCTCACCATCCACTCCCGCCTGGGTTGCCAGGCGATGGTGCGGGGGGACGTGGTCGTGGAGATTCCAAAATGACGGCGAAGCTGACGTGGCGAGACGCGGAAGATATCGGCATCGCTCTGACCGAGCGGTTCCCCGACACCGATCCGCTGGCGGTACGGTTCACCGACCTGCACCGGTGGGTGACCGAGCTGCCGGGGTTCGCGGACGATCCCAAGGCGTCCACCGAGGGAGTGCTCGAGAAGATCCAGATGGCGTGGCTCGAGGAGTACCGCAACCGATGATCGCTCGCGGCCGGGGGTGGTGGGGGCAGTTCGACCACGAGCGCGGTGCTGAGGGATGCATCGCGGCCCCCTCCAACCTCACGGGGGCCGTCGAGGCCCCCGCCGACGATCTACCAGGTCACGACGTGGTCGGAGGCGAAGATCAGCTCGAGCAGGCCGTCGTACGCAAGGTCGCCGGGGACCCGGAGGATGCGGACGCCGGCGGGCAGGGCCGGCCCGGCCACGCCGTGGAGCAGCGCGACCGTTACCGCGTCGCGGTGGGCGAGCTGTTGGCCGACGGTGACCCGCACCAGCTCGTCCCGGGCGCGGCTCTTGACGAGATGGAGCACCGCCGCCATCAGAAGATCAAGGCCCGTCCGGCGCCCAGCACGAGCGCCGCGATGGCGTCGCGGCTGACGGAGACCACCGGGTACTTGGCGGCGTTCCAGCCGGGATCGGCCGGGACCGCGGTCTCTTCGACGTGGAAGACGGCGCCCAGGGATCGTAAGGTGTCACGGAACCGGGCGACATCGTCGCCGTCGACGAGCTCGTCGGTGTCTTCGTCGAGGAGATGCACGCCCGCGCCAGTGAGCACGAAGGCGACCTCGTTCTCACCGGCCAGGACCCCGGTACCGATGCGCAGCGCTTCGAAGGCCCGGTGGCTGACGCGGGGATCGGCCGAGATGAGCACGAGGACCGGCTGCTGGCTGGTCACGCCGCGATCAGTTCAGGGCGACGAAGCGGTCGGTCGCGTTGATGATGTCGGTGAGGACGACCAGGCCGCAGTAGGTGAGCTCGGGCGAGTCTTCGAGGGGGATGCGACGCTTTTGGCAGCCGTAGGCGCACAGGAAGAGCTTGGCCCCGCGCGCCGGCAGGGCGCGAATCCGGCGATCGCTCACCGCCTGAACGCCGTCGTCGATCAGGTAGACGTACAGGTCGGCGCCGTGGTCGAGGGCGGCGTCGGCGAGCCCGAGCGCCGTCTCGATGTTGGGGTGCTCGGGGCCGGTGGAGAGCAGGAGACCGAACCTTCTTCGGGCCGGGGCCATCGTCGGCCGAGCCTACCATCCGGTGTGGGGGAGAGCAACCGATGACCCGGCGGGTCTACCTCGATCACAACGCCTCGACGCCCGTTCACCCCGACGTCGTCGGCGCCATGCTGCCGTACCTCACCGAGCGGTTCGGAAACCCGTCCAGCGTCCACGGCTTCGGACGACAAGCTCGCGACGGTGTCGAGCAGGCTCGCGACCGGATCGCCGGCTTCCTGGGCGTGGCGCCCGAGGAGATCGTGTTCACCTCGGGGGGCACCGAGTCCGACAACCTCGGGGTCAAGGGTCTGGCCCTGGCCGGCTCTCGCGGCCACCTCATCACCTCGCGGATCGAGCATCCTGCTGTGCTGCGCACCTGCCAGGCGCTGGAGGCCGACGGCTTCCCCGTCACCTACTTGCCGGTGGACGGGCACGGCATGGTCGATCCCGACGACGTCAAGCGGGCGATCCGACGGGACACTCGCGCCATCAGCATCATGCACGCCAACAGCGAGATCGGTACCGTGCAGCCGGTGGGGGCCATCGGCGCCATCGCCCGGGAGCACGGCATCGCCTTTCACGTGGACGCCGTGCAGACCTTCGGCAAGATTCCCCTGGACGTGGGCGACCTGTCGGTCGACGTGCTGTCGATGTCGGCCCACAAGATCTATGGCCCCAAGGGCGTGGGCGCGCTCTACATTCGCCGGGGAACGCGGATGGTGGGGATCCAGCATGGGGGCGAGCACGAGCGCCGGCGGCGCGCCGGCACCGAGAACGTGCCCGGCATCGTGGGCTTCGGCCGGGCCGTGGAGATTCGCACCCGGGAGATGGGCGCGGAGGCCGAGCGTCTGCGCGCCCTGCGGGACCGGCTGGGCGATGGCGTTCGAGCCCGGCTCGATGAGGTCCGTCTCCTCGGCCATCCCCGGGAGCGTCTGCCCGGGACCGCCAATCTCACGTTCCACCACGTGGAGTCGGAATCCATCGTGCTGGGGCTGGATCTCAAGGGCGTGGCGGTGTCGGCCGGCTCGGCCTGCACGGCCGGACACGTCGAGCCATCCCACGTGCTGGAGGCTCTGGGGCTGCCGCTGCCCTGGGCCATGGGGGCGGTGCGGTGCTCCCTGGGCCGTTCCACCACGGCCGCGGACATCGACTACGTCATCGAGTGCGTGGAGGCGGTGGTAGGCAAGCTGCGACGGTTGCTCCCCGCGGGGCCAGCATGAGGTACAGCGCGACGCTGCTTGACCATTTTCTCAATCCGCGCAACGCTGGGCTGATGCGGGAGCCGGACGCCGTGGGCCAGGGAGAGTACGAGGGCTGTGGGGATTTGGCCCGGTTCTTCTTGCGGGTGCGCAGTGGCCAGGCCGTCGAGGTGCGCTTCCAGGCGTACGGGTGCGGCCCCACCATCGCCGCCGCCAGCGTGGCCAGCGAGCTGATGGCGGGGCGGGCCGTCGCGGATCTGCTGCACGTCAAGGCCCAGGAGATCGAGGGGGCGCTGGACGGGCTGCCCGACGACCGGCGGCACGCCGCCGACGTGGTGACCCAGGCCCTGCATGCTGCGGCCCGGAACTGGCACCAGCGGGAGGACCACGGTGTTTGAGGCGATCCGCGACGATGTGCGAGCGGTGCGGGAGCGCGATCCGGCCGCCCGATCCACGCTGGAGATTCTCCTCTGCTACCCCGGGGTTCACGTGCTGATGTTCCACCGCGTGGCCCACCGGCTCTGGAAGGCCGGGTGGCCGACCACGGCCCGGGGCCTGATGCAGCTCGCGCGATTCCTCACCGGGATTGAGATCCATCCGGCGGCCACGCTGGGGCGTGGCCTGTTCATCGACCACGGCATGGGAGTGGTGATCGGAGAGACGGCCGAGCTCGGCGAGAACGTCACCCTGCTCCAGGGGGTGACGCTCGGCGGCACCAGTCTCAAGCGGGAGAAGCGTCATCCTACCCTCGGCAACAACGTGGTGGTCGGAGCGGGTGCCAAGATCATCGGCGCTTTTCGAATTGGCGACGGCGCCCGTATCGGCGCCGGCTCGGTGGTCGTGCGCGAGGTCCCGCCGAACTCCGTTGTGGTCGGGGTGCCCGGCCGCGTAACATACCGCGACGGCCAGCGGGTCGCCGGGGAGATCGACTTGAATCAGACGGACCTGCCCGATCCAGTGGCCAAGGCCCTCGAGCAGCTCATGGAGCGCCTGCGGGTGCTCGAAGCCGAGGTTGAGACCCTGCGCCGGGCCGCGGAGGCAGAACGGATCAAGTAAGCAAAGGAGGGGATGGACCGGTGACGCCCAAGGACTTCATGACGGTGCAGGAGGCATCCGTGTATCTGGCCATGGACGAAGCCGCCTTGACGCTGCTGGCGAGCCAGCGCCGGATCCCGTGCCTGGAGATGAATGGGACCTGGGTCTTCTCGAAGAAGTCGATCGACAAGTGGCGCAGCCAGTCGCTGCGCTCCGGAGGGACGGGGTAACACCGACCATGGAGCGGCCCCTCGCGTACGACCGGCTGGCCCGCGAGGAGCGGTTCGTGCGGGCCCGCGCCCGCGACGTGGGCGCGCTGCGTATGGCCCAAGGGTTGTCGCCCATGGCCGACCTGGCGAGCCGGGACGCCATCCGGGAGCGAGTGCACGGCATCCTGGTCGGCGAGCTGCAGGCCATGGAGGGCGCCGGGCGCACGGTGTGTGATTTCCCCGACGCGCCGTGGGAGTTCACCATGGACATGGCGCGCCAGGTCTGGGACGAGTCGCGCCACGTGGAGATCTACCTCGAGCTGCTCGACCACCTGGACGGCTATGTCGGCGAGTTCCCCGAATCGACCATTCTCTGGCGCTGCGCCAGCGCGGAGGACGCGGCGGCCCGGGTGGCGGGAGTGAACCGGGGGCTCGAGGGACTGGCCTGTGACGTGTTCAACCAGCTCGTGCATATCGCCCGGAAGATCGGCGACCCCATCATCGAGCGGGCCGTGGACTACGTGCTTGCCGACGAGATCACCCACGTCCGCATGGGCTCCCGGTGGCTCAACGAGCTGACCCGCGGTGATCCCGAGCGTCGTCGGCGTGCCGTGGAGTTCCAGGAAGCCATCGACGAGCGCTTCAACCTGGGCGGGGTGCGGGCCGACGGACAGCACGAGGACGTCGCCATCTCCATCGCCCGCGAGGCGCGCCGGCTGGCCGGCTTCACCGACGAGGAGATCGAACGCCTCGTCCGCAGCACGCAGCGCTCGCCCGTCTACTGACCCGCAGCCCGATGGTTCCTTCGTGACCGCCCATCCGCTGGCCGGCACCTTCTCCGTGGAGGCTTCGGCGCAGCGGATCCGCCATTACCGGTACGTCGAGGAGCGGATGATGCGGGTGCTGGGCGGCTGGATCGCGCTGACCCC
>JBOHPM010000212.1:0-5888 GCA_050731715.1 Candidatus Rokuibacteriota bacterium | reverse complement strand
GCTCTCCATCGCGCACCCCGAGCGCCGGAAGACCGCCATCATGGCGGCGTTATCGGCCAGGACGTCGGCGGTGAAGCCGCGGATGCCGTGGCCTCGGGCGTACTCCGTGATGCGCGTCTGCAGGAGGGCCCCCGAGTTGAATCCTGTCGAACTGGTGTGGGGCACCCTCAAGCGCAGGGAACTGGCGAATGTGTGCGCGCCGACGCTCGACGCGCTCCGCGCACCGCTCCGCCGCGGCTGCACTCGCGTCCGACGCCATCCCCACCTGGCGTTCAGCTTCCTGCGCCACGCCGGGCTGGACTTCACGCATGATCGTTAGTCGCTTCCGCGAGAGTCATTAGTAGCTGAAGGCCCGATACTGTGACGGCGTCAACTCGACGATCGACATGTCGCCGCCGCGGGCCCATGTCAGCATCTCCTCGGCGTAGGCGCCCTTGTCCGTACTCGTGTATTTGATGAGCTCCTTGCGGCACACGTCAACGGCCCGGTCGACGTCCCCGTCGACGATCCGCACGCTGGCCCGTCCCCGCACGCCCCGCGTGCTTCCGGGAGCCCCTCCCCGGTCCACGGCGAAATAGGCGCGTGGCGTGGCCCGGAGCACCTTCGCCTTGTGGGATGTCTTCCCGATCGCGAGGTGGAACACCCCGTTCTCGAACACGTGCCATACGGGGTTCACGACGGGCCAGCCCTTTTCATCCACCATCCCCAGATGCATGACGATGGGCTCCCCGAGGAGCGCCACCACCTCGTCCTCGCTCAAGACACGCGCGTGCGGGTCGGCCGCAACGATGTTCATGGGATTACCCTCCTGGCGGCAGCGTACCATCGAGCCATCAGCGGATCACGAGCTCCGCAACCGTACCGGCTCTCGCGGCTCGGGAGAGCCCGGCTGCCCTCCCCGAGGCGTTGAGATCAGAGCGTGGCGCTCTTACGCCGCCATGGGATAGCCGGCGGCCTGCCAGGCCGCCACTCCGCCTTTGAGCGCCGTGACGTGGGTGAAGCCCTGCTTCCGGTACCGCTCTGCCTGACCGGCAGAGCTGGCTTCGGCCGGTCAGGCGCAGTAGAAGATGAGCTCGCGCTGCCTGGAAGGCGGGCTCGTCTCGAGGGCCCGCAGTGAGATCGCACCCTCGAGCCTGATCTTGTTGCATTTGTCTTCGTCGTCGTAAGCGCAGACGAGCAGCGCCTGACCGGCCTGGACCTTCTGTCGCGCCTCCGCGACCCCGATACGCTCGATGTCCGCCATGGGGTGTCCTCCCTGGTCGGAGTATCGATCCTCTTGTCGGCACGCTCAACCCGTCGCGCCCCGCCGGGTGGGACGAAAAAACAAGGGCCTTGACAGATCCGAACGATCGTACTATTTTGTTGCCCATGAAAGCGCCAGCGAGACGCAAGGTAAGTCCCCGGGCGGCGTCGAAAGGGGAGCGCACGCGCGAGGCCATCCTCACGCACGCGCTCGGGCTCGCGACCCGGATCGGCTTCGAGGGGCTGACGATCGGGCGACTGGCCGAGGACCTGCGCATGTCCAAGAGCGGGCTGTTCGCCCACTTTCGCTCGAAGGAGGCCCTCCAGCTGGAGATCCTGCGCATGGCGGGTTGGCGGATGGTCGAGACCGTCGTCAAGCCCGCCCTCGCCGCCCCTCGCGGCGAGCCTCGCGTCCGGGCCCTGTTCGAGGGCTGGCTGGCCTGGGAGCAATCGCCGAATCTACCCGGGGGCTGCCCGTTCATGGCGGCGTCGTTCGAGCTCGACGATCGGCCGGGCCCCGTGCGCGATTTCGTCGTCCAGAGCCTGCGCGACTGGATGGACACGATGGCCGGCGCCGCCCGCGCCGCCGTCCAGGAGGGCCACTTCCGCGCCGACCTCGACAGTGAGCAGTTCGCCCACGAGTGTCACGGCATCGCGCTGGCGTTCGTGCACGCCTCCCGCTTGATGGACGATCCCAAAGCACCCACCCGCGCTCAGGACGCATTCGAATCGCTGCTCGCCCGGAGCCGCGGGCCCGCCGGCCAGGCCAAGAGCCTCGCGGCCCGCGCCGCCAACAGCAACCGCCGCTAAGCGCTCGAGAGGAAGGTACGGCCATGCTCGACGTCAGCGCTTTGCAAAGCACGATCGTTCGATCTATCACCGCGCCCGCTGGGCCAGCGCCCAATTCTTTCTCCGAATCCAATCGGTGGGCGATGACGTCTCAAGCGAGCAGGAAAGGAGGATCTCCGATGCTGAAGATCATGACCGGGACAACGGTGGCGCTGGCGAGCCTGTTGCTGCTGGGCGCCTGCACGACTACGGGCCTCAGGGAGCTCGGCACGCACGGCGGCAGCCCTGGCGCGTCCAGCGCGTCGCCGGCGACCTCCATCGAGCCGGGGCCGAAGCTCGACGGGCCCTTTGATCTGAGCGAGTTCCCGCAAACCCTGTAAACTTTGTCACACGAGGTGGCAGGAGGGCGCTCGTCGAGGCAGGCTAGACCCCATGGACACCGTCCGAACAACCCGCGCGGGCCGCCGCGAGTGGATCGGGCTCGCCGTGATCGCGCTGCCCTGCCTGCTGTACTCGATGGACCTGACCGTCCTCAACCTGGCGGTGCCGCGGCTCAGCGCGGATCTCAAGCCCAGCGCCACGCAGCTCCTGTGGATCGTGGACATCTACGGCTTCCTGGTCGCAGGGTCGCTGATCACCATGGGCACGCTCGGCGACCGGATCGGCCGCCGCCGCTTGCTCTTGATCGGCGCCGCTGCCTTCGGGGTGGCGTCGGTGCTCGCCGCCTTTTCCACCAGCGCCGAGATGCTCATCGTAACCCGCGCGCTGCTGGGGGTGGCCGGGGCGACGCTGGCCCCGTCCACGCTGTCCCTCATCCGCAACATGTTCCTCGACCCGGAGCAGCGCACCGTCGCCATCGGGGTCTGGGTGACGAGCTTCTCCGTCGGCGCCGCCATCGGCCCGCTCCTGGGCGGGATCATGCTCGAGTACTTCTGGTGGGGCTCGGTCTTCCTGCTGGGCGTGCCGGTGATGGCGCTGCTGCTGGCGGTGGGCCCCCGGCTCCTGCCGGAGTACCGCGATCCCCAGGCGGGCCGGCTGGACCTCCCTAGCGCGGCGCTCTCGCTGGCCTCCGTCCTCCTGGTGATCTACGCGCTCAAGCGTATCGCCGAGGACGGCCTCGGCTGGGTGCCCGCGGCCTCCATCATGATCGGCCTGGCGCTGGGCATCCAGTTCGTCCGCCGCCAGCGGACCCTCGCCGACCCGCTCATCGATCTCGGCCTCTTCCGGGTGCCCGCGTTCAGCGTGTCCCTCGCCGCCTACATGCTGGCCTGCTTCGTCGGCTTCGGGGCCTATGTCTTCACCGCGCAATATCTCCAGCTCGTGCTCGGGCTTTCGCCCCTCGAGGCGGGGCTGTGGACGGTGCCCTCCATGGCGGCCTACGTCGCGGGTTCCATCCTGGTGCCGGCGCTCGCGCGCCGTTTTCGGCCTGCGTATGTGATGGGGGCCGGCCTGGTGTTCGCCGCCGCGGGCTTCGGCGTACTCACCCAGGTCGGCGCGTCCGGTGGCCTTGCCGCGGTCGTCGTGGGATCCGTCATCTACTCCCTGGGGATCTGCCCAGCGATCATCCTCTCCACGGACCTGGTGGTCGGGAGTGCCCCCGTCGAGCGCGCGGGGGCCGCGTCAGCCATCTCGGAGACCAGTGCCGAGTTGGGCGGGGCGCTCGGCATCGCCATCCTCGGCAGCATCGGCGCCGCCGTGTATCGCAGCACCATGGCCGGTGCAGTTCCGACCGGTGTCTCACCCGAGGCCGCGGAAGCGGCGCGCGCCACGCTCGGCGGCGCCGTGGCGGCGGCCGAGCGCCTGCCCGACGGCCTGGGCGCGGCGCTCCTCATCCCCGCTCGTGAGGCCTTCACCGACGGGATGCAGCTCGCCATCGCCATCTGCGCCGCCACGGTGGCGGCGACGGCCCCGGTAGTCGCGGCCCTGCTGCGGCGGGTTGGCCCGCCGCATAGCGACAAGGCGGTTACGGCGTCTGTCAGGAAGGAGGGGTGACGTGGCGATC
The DNA here is from genome assembly GCA_050731715.1 of Candidatus Rokuibacteriota bacterium. GTDB lineage: Bacteria > Methylomirabilota > Methylomirabilia > Rokubacteriales > CSP1-6 > 40CM-4-69-5. Next base: position 1,855 of record JBOHPM010000212.1, on the reverse strand, counting down.
GTCGTCAATGTCGTGCTGTCTGCGCTGGTCGTCGGGGGCGCTGCGTGGCTGTCGGGCAGATTTCCGCGCGCCGCCGGGTTCCTGGTCGCCCTGCCCCTGGCCACGATGCTCGTCTTGCCTATGGCTCACCTCCAACACAAGGACCCGGAGACCACCGTCGCCTGGCTCTGGCTGATACCGGCGTTCTTCCTCCATCGCTACGTGCTGCGGCTTCTCTAGACCATGACGAACGACGACGCCTGTGCGGCGGGGCTGCTGAACCGGGTTTCGGTCGGAGCACTTCTCCGAGGCTCGCCTGCAAACGCTCGTGGGTGACTGCTCCATCCGCGCGCTCGCCGGGATTGCCTACGTCGTCATGTCCGGCCGAAGCGCGCCGAGAAGTCCCGCAGCCGGTACGCCTCGAGCTTCTGGTCGGGGAAGTGGAGCACGCCGTGGGTGCCGAGGGCCTGCAGAATAGCGAAGTTGGCGTCGCTCAGGGGCTCGGCGAGGCCCTCCGTATGGCGATCGAATTCTAAGATATAGTGAGACGGCGCATGACAACTCCACGGGTGTTCTACGGCTGGTGGGTCGTCTTCGCGTTCTCGTTCATGACGCTCACCTCGACGGGGATCCGCCACGCGGTGGGACCGTTCCTCAAGCCGATCGTGGCCGACCTCGGGCTCGACCGCGCGAGCTTCTCGCTGGTGATCGCGGTGAGCCTCTTCCTCTACGGCGTCTTCGGGCTGCTCGTTGGCTGGGCCCTCGACCGATTCGGCGCGCGGGCCACCGCGTCGGTGGGCACGCTGCTGCTCGTCCTGGCCCTGGTGCTGACGGCGCTCGTCCGGAACGTGTGGGAGTTCGCCGCCGTGTATGGCGTGCTTCTGCCCCTCGGCCTGGCCGTCACCGGGCCCGTGATGGCGTCGGGGGTGGTCGCGCGGTGGTTCAGCCGGCGCCGGGGCACCGCGCTCTCGTTCCTCGGCAGCGCGTCGATGACCGGGATGAGTCTGCTGGTACCCCTGGTGACCTGGCTCATCCTGGCCTACGGCTGGCGGACCGCCTACATGCTCATTGCCCTCGGCGTCCTCGCGGGCATGCTGCCGCTGTCGCTCTGGGTGATCCGGGACTCCCCGGAATCGATGAGGCTGGCCCCCGACGGGGCCGCGCCCGAACCGACGACGGCGGGGGCGCCCGAGCGCGTGTCCGCCGTCACCGCCATGCAGACGCTTGCCTTCTGGCAGCTCGCCGGCTCGTTCTTCACCTGTGGCTTCTCGATGAGCCTGCTCTCCGCGCACGGGATCCCGATGCTCACCGATCACGGCTACACCCCGATGTTCGCCTCGTGGGCGTTCGGCGTGCTTGGCGGCTCGAGCGTCGCGTGCACCGTCGTGCTGGGGGCGCTCTCCGACCGGTTTGGACGGCGCCCGGTGCTCGCCTCCATCTACGCCGGGCGCGTGGCCATCTTTGCCGGCTTCTTCCTCATCCGCGACAACCCGGTGGCCATTCTCGCGGTGGCCGTCCTCGGCGGCATCACGATGGCGGGAACGGGCTCGATGACCTCGGCGCTCACCGCCGACATCTGGGGACGCTTCTCGGTGAGCCCGGTGCTCGGCGTGATCTTCCTCGTGCACCAGACGGGCTCCGCCCTCGGATCCTGGCTCGCCGGCTACCTGTTCGAGACCACCGGCGGCTACGGCCCGGCGTTTGCGCTCGCCTGCGTGTTCCTGATGGGCGCCGCCGTCGTGGCCCTCAGGATCGACACGGGCTCACGCCGCGTCTGGCGCCCCGCGGCCGCTCCGGCCCTCGACTGACGCGAGGTCGCGACGACCTCAGTCCAAGGCCCGGAGCGAGCGCGACGACCGGCAGCGCGCTCAGCAAG
>JBOHPM010000211.1:0-5905 GCA_050731715.1 Candidatus Rokuibacteriota bacterium | reverse complement strand
TACGAGGACTTCCAGTGGCTGGCCCAAGAGATCCAGCGCGAGGGCGGGGAGGCCACGCTCGTCCGGGTGCAACAGATCGAGAACCTGAGTCCGGGCGATGTGCTCCGGCTGTTCCACGAGCCGCGCGACCGCGACTACCGCCAGCTCGCCGCCCGCTATCGCAAGCTGCTGCAGACGCTCGACCGGAAGTCGGCGGCGTCGAGTGCCCGCGTGCAGGAGGAGCTCGCACGCCTGGCCAGGGACCAGCAACGAATCCGTGACCTCGATTTCTTCACCGCTCCCGGCGGAGCTGAGGTGGAGCGTCTCGAGGAGGCAATCGCCATGCGAACCCGACGGCCTGAAGCCGCCCGACGTGAAGACCGCCCGACCCTCGATCTGAGTACGCTCCGCGACCGGCGGTGGGTGACCCGTCCCCGGCCCCACATCGATCGCATCGCGTCGGCGTGGCTCATCAAGCGATTCATCGACCCCAAGGCGGTGTTCATCTTCGCCGAGCCCGCCGCCTTCCCGGCCGACGCCATTCCCTTCGACGCGCCGGGGGTGGAGCTGAGCCATCACGGGGAGGACTGCACGTTCGAGACCCTGATCAAACGCGCTCGCCTGCGCGACCCGCGCCTGACCCGGCTGGCCGAGATCGTGCACGAGGCGGACCTGCGCGATGGGAAGTTCCCTCACGAGGAGGCCCGCGGCATCGACGTGGCCATGCGCGCGCTCCTGGCGGCATCCCCGGACGACCAGCAGGTGCTCGCCAACGGCATGACGCTCTTCGAGGGCCTGTACGCCACCACCGCCAGGAAGAGCTGAGGAGGTCATGATGGGCACGACCATGCACCAACAGATCACGCCGATTCCGGTGAGGCCGTGGACGCTGATCGGACTCTCCGAGCGACTCATCGTCAGCCACTACGAGAACAATTACGGCGCCGCCGTCCTGACCGTGAACGCGGTCCGCGACGAGCTCGCGGGGCTCGATGGGGGAACACCGGCCCACCGCATCCGGGCTTTGAAGCGCGAAGAGCTGCTCGCCATGGGGTCGGTCGCGCTTCACGAACTGTATTTCGGAAACCTCGGCGGTGAGGGCAACAAGATCCCGGAGCCGACCGGCACCATGCTCGAGGAGCACTTCGGGAGCGTTACCGCGTGGCGACGAGAATTCGTCGGGACCGCCCAGTCGCTGGCCGGTGGCTCGGGCTGGGTCCTGCTGACGTACTCGCGGCAACACCAGCGCCTCTGGAATCAGATGGCCGCCGATCACTCGCAAGCGGCTGTCGACTCCGCCCCGGTGCTGGTGCTGGACATGTACGAGCACGCGTACCATCTGGACTTCGGCGCGAACGCCATCGCCTACATCGACGCCTTCATGCGAAACGTCGACTGGGCGGCCGTCACCGCACGGATCGCCGCGGTGCGCGCCGATCGGTCGTTACCCCACCAAGACTCGTCCGACACGAGCCTGCCGTCGCTCTCCATCGAGGAACTCGCCGCGCAGCTCGCGAACGGCGATCGCTTGCAGATCCTGGATGCCCGGCCGCGACATCACATGTCGAGAACCGTGGATCTGATGGAGGGCGCAGTCTGGCGTGATCCTGATCGGGTGGAAGAGTGGATTGGAGAGCTCTCGGCCGACCGGCCGGTCGCGGTCTACTGCGCCTATGGCTTTCACGTCGGCTGCAGCGTGACGAGGACGCTCAGGGAGCGTGGCTTCGATGCGCGCTACGTACGCGGCGGGGTTTCGGCCTGGTATGCGGCGGGGGGCGCTCGCGCACTGCGGCCGGCCGGCGGATCCGTCGGTACCGGCAGCTGAGGCGATGGTGACCCGCCGCGCCGGCGCGGCGCCGACGCTGGTGCTTTCGCGGAGCGACGTCTTCGCGCTGCTCACCGTGTCCGACTGCATCGACGCCGTCGAGCACGCGTTCCGCCTGCACGCCCACGGGCGGACGCTGCGGCCGGGCGTCCTGGGGGTGCCGGCGCGAGACGGCGGCTTTCACGTAAAGGCCGCGGGGCTCTTGGGGGAGCAAAACTACTTCGCGGCCAAGACCAACGCCAACTTCCCGGACAATCCGAGCCGCTGGGGCCTGCCGACCATCCAGGGCACGCTCGTCCTCGCCGACGCGGACAACGGCGCCACGCTGGCCGTGATGGACGCCGGCAGCGTGACGGCCCTCCGCACGGGCGCCGCCACGGCGGTGGCGGCCCGGCGCCTGGCCCGCTCCGATGCGCGCACCATCACCATCGTGGGCTGTGGCGTGCAGGGCCAGGTCCAGCTCGCCGCCCTGGCGTCGGTGCTCCCCCTCGAGCGGGCGTGGACCGTCGACGTCGACGTCTCGCGGGCCCAGGCCCTGGCGGCGCAGGCGGGGGCGACGCTGGGGCTGCGCGTGGACGCGGCAAACGACCTGCTCGCCGCCGTGCGGCAGAGCGACGTCTGCGTCACCTGCACCCCCGGCCGCCGCGTCGTCCTCTCGTACGGCGACGTGCCGGCCGGAGCCTTTGTGGCGGCGGTCGGGGCCGATAGCCAGGGGAAACAGGAGCTGGACCCGGCGCTGGTGGCGTCGGCGACCCTGGTGGTCGACGTGCTCGAGCAGTGTGCGGAGATCGGCGAGCTGCAACATGCCCTGGCCGCAGGTCTTATGACGCGCGATCAGGTGCACGCTGAGCTGGCCGACCTCGTCATCGGCCGCCGGCCCGGCCGCACCCGCGCCGACGAGATCACCATCTTCGATAGCACGGGGACGGCGCTCCAGGACGTGGCCGCCGCGATCGCGGTCTACGAGAAGGCCCGCGCCTCCGGGCGGGGTGTGGAGGTGAAGTTCGATGGCTGAGCGGGGCACGTTGGCCGAGCTGCTGCGCTACTTCCTCTATCTCGGGAGCCTGGGGTTCGGCGGCCCGGTAGCCCTGGTCGGCTACATGCAGCGCGACCTCGTGGAGCGGCGGGCCTGGTTCACGAAGGATGAGTACATCAAGTCGCTCGCCCTGTCCCAGCTCGCCCCCGGCCCGCTCGCCGCCCAGCTGGCGATCTGCCTGGGCTACGTGCACTCCCGGGTCACCGGTGCCACGCTGGTGGCCCTGGTCTTCATCCTCCCGTCGTTCGTCATGACGCTGGTGATCAGCTGGCTCTACGTCCGGTTCGGCGGCCTGGCCTGGATGCAGGCCGCCTTCTACGGGGTGGGCGCGGCCGTGATCGGCATCATCGCGCTCGCCGCCTACAAGCTGGCCCGGCTGACCGTGGCCAAGGACTGGCTGCAGTGGGCGATCTTCGCCGTCATGGCCGTGGTCACCGCGTGGACGGAGTCGGAGATCGGCTGGCTCTTCCTGCTCTGCGGCGTGATCGCCATCGTCGTCCAGGCCCCGCCCGCTTGGCTCCGGCGCTCGGCGCCGGCCTGTCTGGCCGTGGCGGCGACGCCGGACGTCCTCGTCCAGATCCTCTGGTTCTTCACCAAGGCAGGAGCGTTCGTCTTCGGCAGCGGGCTCGCCATCGTGCCGTTCCTCTACGGCGGCGTCGTCCAGGAGTACCGCTGGCTGAACGACCAGCAATTCCTCGATTCCGTAGCCGTGGCCATGCTCACGCCGGGGCCGATCGTCATCACCGTCGCCTTCATCGGCTACCTGGTGGCCCACGTCCCCGGCGCAGTGGCCGCGGCCATCGGCGTGTTCCTGCCCGTCTACCTGTTCGTGGTCATTCCGTTCCCGTGGTTCGATCGCATCAGCGCCAATATTCAGGTCAAGGCCTTCGTGGGAGGTGTCACGGCAGCGGCCTCGGGAGCGATCGCGGGCGCCTGCGTCGTGCTCGCGCGGCGCGCCATCATCGACGTGCCCACGCTGCTCATCGGCCTCGCCGCCCTCGCCGTGATGTGGCGGTTCAAGGTCCCGGAGCCCCTGCTCATCGCGGCCGGCGCCGCGGCGGGCTTCATCGTCTTCTCGTTGCGATAGGAGGAATGATCATGAAGTGGATTACCCGTGAGCGCGCGCGCGTCGACCGTATCGCCTGCCCGTGGCTCATCGCGCGCTTCATCGACCCAACGCCCCAGTTCCTGTTCGTCCCGCCCCGCGACGTGGTGGCCGCCGCGCAGCGCGAGGGCGCCGTCCCCTACGACGTGCCGAACGTCGACCTGGGCCACCACGGTCCCCGTTGCTCGTTCGACGCCTTCCTGGAGCGCTACGAGCTCGACGATCCCGCGCTGACCAGACTCGCGGGCATCGTCCGCGGAGCCGACACCGACGACCGCGGGCTCACCCCGGAGTCGGCCGGGCTCTACGCGGCGGCCACCGGCTTCCAGGCCATCAGCAAGGACGACTACGAGAACATGGCGCGCCAGTTCCCGCTCTACGACGCGCTCTACGCCTTCTGTCGGGCGCAGGTCGGCACCGCTCCGACCACCCACCGGGTGCTGTTCGTCTGCCTTCATGGCGCGGCCAAGAGCGTGGTCGCCGCCGCGCACTTCCGGCGCCAGGCGGCCGCGCGGGGTCTTGCGTTCGAGGCTCGGGCGGCCGGAGTCGAGCCCGATCCCGAGCTGGCCCCGGCGGCGGTGAAGGGCCTGGCAGGTGATGCCCTGAGCCCGGCGCTCCCTCGCCCGCGCCCGGTCACTCTCTACGACCTGAGCGCGGCCGCCCGAGTCGTGAGCTTCGGCTGCGACGTCACCCCGCGGGCTGGCCAGCCGGTCGACCGCTGGGACGACGTGCCCGCGGTCAGCGAGGGCTACGCGGCCGCGCGCGACTGCATCGTGGGCCACGTGGAGCGTCTGGTCGCCGAGCTGGCCGGGCGAGGATCTCGCTCGTGACCTCACGGCGGCGGTGACGACGTGCCGCTCAAGCACCGCGGCTTCATCGACCTGCCCGCCCACACCGGACCGGGCGGCTTCGACCACGCCGCCATCCACGGCCCGACGGGTCGGCTCTACGTGGCTCATACCGCCAACAACGCCGTGGACGTCATCGACCTGGCCGCCGAGCGTTACGTCGTTTCCGTTCCCGGCCTGCCGGCCGTCGCCGGCGCCCTTGTCGCCGAGGCGCCCGATCTCGTGTTCACGTCGAACCGTGGCGAGAACACCGTCGGCATCTTCACGCCAACGAACGAGGCCGGGGTGGAGAAGGTGCCAGTCGGGCGTGGGCCCAACGGGCTCGCCTACGACGCCCGCCGCGGCCGACTGCTGGTAGCCCACGTGGGGGACCCGGCCGTCGCGGGCTCACGCAGCGTATCAGTGATCGAGGTCCCGGCGCGCCGACGAATCGCCGACCTCCCCGTGGCGGGACGCACGCGCTGGACGGTCTTCGATCCACAGCTCGACGCCTTCCACGTCAACATCGCCGATCCGCCTCAGATCGTGGTGGTTGGGGCCGGCGATCCCGTCGAGCTCCGACGGGTGGTGGCCGTGCCCGGCGCGGGGCCGCACGGCCTCGACATCGATGTCGAGCGCCGGCGCCTGTTTTGCGCCTGCGACGCCGGAGTCCTCCTCGAGCTGGACGCCGACACGGGCGACGTCCTCGCCGCCGCGGCCATCGCCGGCGTCCCCGACGTGGTGTTCTTCAACGCCGGCCTGGGGCGAGTGTACGTCGCCATCGGTGACCCGGGGGTCATCGAGGCCTTCGACACCGCACCGCTCCGCCGTCACGAAACCGTGACGACCGAAACCGGCGCCCACACGCTGGCGTTCGACCCCGTGCGGAACCTCGTCTGCGCGTTCCTGCCGGCAACCCATCGAGCGGCGCTGTACCTCGACTATGCCTAGCCATGCCTACTCAACCTGATTCACCCGGCCGGCGACGACCCGGACCCCGCGCGGCGCGGCCAGCCAGATGGCGACAGCGGAGAGGACACTGAACCCGATGGCGAGGAAGAACGCCAGCGTGTAGTCGCCGGTGGCGTCGTGCAGCACGCCGGTCAGCCAGGGCCCGGCGGCGCCGCCCATGA
>JBOHPM010000210.1:0-5925 GCA_050731715.1 Candidatus Rokuibacteriota bacterium | reverse complement strand
GCGCCGATTCCATGATGAGCCCGAGATCCTTGTAGTGTAGATCGATCTTGAACCCGGGCTTGTAGCTGTTGCTGACGTAGTTGGGCGTCTTTTGATCCAGGCATCGCGAGCCGGCGAGGCCACCGGCCAGCGCTTTCAGCGTCAGCTCCCGATCGAGCCCGGCCTTCCTGGCCAGCGTGAGCGCCTCGCCCAGCGCCGTGAGGTTCATGGCGACGATGATCTGGTTGGCGAGCTTGGTGAAGCCGCCGAAGCCTAGCGGGCCGAGATAGGTGATGGTCTTGCCCATCGCCTGGAAGATGGCCAGCGCCGCGTCGAACAGGGCGTGGTCGCCGCCGACCATGATGGAGAGCGCGCCCTCGATCGCGCCCTTCTCGCCACCGGAAACGGGCGCATCGAGCATGCGAACCCCCCTGGCCTCGAGACTCTTGCCGACACGCTGCGAGACGATCGGGGAGATCGTGGACATGTCGATGAAGACCAGCCCCCGGCGGGCGCCCTCGACGATGCCGTCCTTGCCCAGCGCGACCAGCTCGACGTCAGGGGAGCTCGGCAGCATGGTGATCAGGACGTCGACCTGGCCGGCGACTTCCCGGGGGGAGCCGGCGGCCTTGGCGCCGCTGGCGACCAACTCGTCGACAGGGCCGCGGCTGCGGCTGTGGACAACCAGTGGGTAACCAGCCTTGAGGAGATTGCGGGCCATAGGCCGACCCATAATCCCAAGTCCAATGAATCCAATAACTTGCGGCATGCGTCCCCCGAGGACCAAGCTGGTGGAACGCGCCGTTAGTACCACATGGGGACACGGCGAATCAAGGCCAAATCCGGCGGCTAGCTCTTCTTCGTCCCCCACAGGTCCCGGGCCAGCCAGTCCAACCCCAGGCCCTTCAGCGTCTGGGGCAAGGGCTTGCCCGTCTTGCGGTCGTAGCCGACCTTGCCGTACCACGTTTCGACCATCTTCTCCCACTGCTCGCCGATGGCCTGGCCCTTGGCGGGGCCGTCGTGGGGAGTGGAGCCGTACCGCACCGACGGGTGCTCCTTGTCGACGCCGATGCCGCAGCGCAGGCGGATGGCGCGGAACAGGGCTGCGGTGCGCCGGCCAAAGCGCATCGCCTCGTCGAGCGTATACTGCCAGCCGGTCGCCGCGTTGAGCGCGCGGGCCAGGTTCTCGATGCGGGTGCGGCCGGTGAAGATGCAGATCCCCAGGGAGTCCTCGAAGTGGCGGCGCCCCCGGATGCCGGCCACCTGGGTAGCGACCTCCTCGCCGTTGAAGGGATTGATGCGCGTCGGCAACCCCAGCTCGGCCACGTGCACAGGCACGCCGCTCTCCAGCGTGCCGGTGGAGCCGGTGCAGGTGTCGAGCATCTCGTCCCAGCGGCCGCGGTGGTCGTGTCCACGGGGGGAGGCGCCCTGCGCCGTGTAGATCGCGGCGTCGCGGGCGGCCCCGCCCAGGCGCTCGGAGGCTACCTTGACGCCTTCGGCCAGCACGTCGCCGAAGCCCTCGCGCTTGACGAGCATCTGGAGCAGCCGGTTGGCCCCTTTGATGTCGCCCCACTTCAGCTCGAAGCCGAGCTGCTGCTTGGTGATCAGGCCGCGCTCCTGGCACTCCATCACCCAGCCACAGAGCCAGCCGAACTCGTTGACGTCCACGCAGGCCCGATCGAGCTGGGTATTGAGCCAGGACACGCCCTCCTGGTCGGTGGCCCCGATCGTCCACCCTGCACCCGACCAGCCCTCGTACTCCGGCTCGTCCACGATAGCGCCCTTGAAGTCGCCACCACGAATGACCTGCATGTGGCAGTGGTGCATGCCGCAGGCGTTGCACTGGTGACCGCGGTGATCGAAGCCCTCACGCAGCTTGGGCGCCTCCCACCGAGACAGGTCGTCGTAAGGCACGTTCGTGGTGTAGTTCTTGATCGGCAGCACGCCGAGCTTGCCGAGGTTCACCACGCCCGGTAGGGTCCCGTACTCGTACAGGGTCTTGGCCGAGGGATCGGTCTTGAGATCGTGGGCGATGTCATCGGCGGCCTGAACGACGCCGCGATAATCGGCGGCCCGCAGCGCCCGCGTGCCCTTGACGATGGCCACCGCTTTCAGCCGCTTCTTGCCCATCACGGCACCGCAGCCGTTCTTGGAGGCCACGTGGCCGTAGTCGCCGTGGATGGCGGCGAAGCGCACGAGCTTTTCCCCGGCCACGCCCGACGTGTAGACGGAGAGCTGATGGCCGGTGAGCCCGAGCAGGCGGCCCAGGGCGTCCTGGGTCTCCCACGTATCGAGGCCCAGCAGCGCCTTGGCATCGCGCAGCTCGATCACGCCGTCGTTGATGTAGAGGTAGACCCAGTCCTTCGACTGCCCCTGGATCACGATGGCGTCGTAGCCGCAATATTTCAGATTCGTGCCGAAGAAGCCATTGGCCTGGGTGGAGGTCGGCCCGTTGGTCATGGCTCCGATCGTGACGACGGTGAGCGCGCCGGTGCCCCACACCGGCAGCCCGGCCAGTGGGCCGGTGGCGAGCACGAGGCGATTGTCCGGATGGTCCCAGGACACGTTGCCCTTGCCACCCTTGGTCGCCGTCTCCCGATAGAGGATCATCGCGCCGAGGCCGGCGCCGCCGAGCCAGTCGCGCATCTCTTGCGGGCGCCAGGGCTCGGCCCAGCACTTCTTCTTGGTGAGGTCCACGCGCAAGAGCTGGCCCGTGTAGGCGCCGGGCAGCCACGTGGACGCTGGCGTCGTCTTGGTGCGGGGAGTCGCGCTCGTCGTGGGAGTCATACCGCCACCGGGGTAGTACCGGGCGCCTTCGAGGGGCGTCCCAGCACGGTTTCGTCGAGCAGCCGCTCGGTCGTCTTGGACGCGATATAGGCTGATTTGATGTCGAAGAGGTTCTGGCGCAGCACTTCCTTGAAGGGGCCGAGGGGCCGCTGGACCTGGACCAGCCCTTTGAGCATGCCGACGTCGTTCGTGGTCCAGATGTCGCTGGACGGTCCCAGGATGATGGCGCCCACCAGCCGGTCGCCCCGCCAGAACAGCTTGCGATAGGCCGGACGGTCAGGCTTCACCGCGACCATCGCTTCGGCCGCCCCGTCGTCCCAGGCGCCGAAGGAGGCGACGTCGAGGTGGCAGACCTCCACGATGTTCATGAGCAGGCTGCCCTGGTAGCGGACGTCCTTGCCCGCCATGTTCGCCCCCACGACGCGCCCGTGCTCCTGGGCCGTGGGCTCGATGGCGTGCACGGCCGCGACGCCGGCCACGCGGTCCTTGCCCTCGGCCACGTCACCGGCGGCGTAGACGTTGGGGACGCTGGCGCGCAAGTGGTCGTCGACCACGACGCCCAGCTTGATCCGAAGTCCGGCGCCCTTCAGCCACTCGAGGTTCGTGCGGATGCCCGTGGCCATGATGACCGCGTCGGCCACGAGGTCGGCGCCCTTGGCGAAGCGCAGGCGCTTGCGACCCTTGGCGTCCTCGATGCGGGCCAGCGTAGCCCCCGCCCGCACGGTGACGCCGTGCGTGGTCAGCCAGCCCTCCACCAGCTCGGCGCCGGCGGCATCCACCATGCGGGGCAGGATCCGGGGAGCGATCTCCACGATCGTCAGGGTCGCGCCCAGGGCCAGGATGGAGTTGAGGATGGTGAAGGCGATGAACCCGGCCCCCACCATCACCACGTGGCTGCCCGGCCGGATGTCGGCGATGAGCGCCCGGCACTGCTCCATCGTCCAGAACGAATGCACGCCGGCCAGGTCGGCGCCGGGCACCGGCGCTTTCACCGGCGAGGACCCCGTGGCGATCAGGCAGTCGTCGTACTCCACGACAGTGCCGTCGTCCAGGGTGCACGCGTTGGCCGCGGTGTCGAGCTTCGTGGCACGACGGCCCAGGTGCGTCTTGGCGCCCCACTGGGCGAGCACCGCCGCCGTGGCCGTGAAGACATGAGATTCGGCAATTGAGCGATCGAGGTAGTAGGGCAGCACCATGCGCGAGTAGGGCTTCTCGGCGCTGACCAGCATGATCTCCGAGCGCTCGCGCTCCTCCTCGCGAATCGTCCGGATGGCGTTCATACCGGCCGTGCCACCGCCGATGATGAGATGGCGCGCCGCCATCAGCGCACCGCCGCCAGGACCCGCTCCATCCGCTCGGCGGCGAAGTCCCCGAGCCAGTCGGCCGTGGCCACGTCCTCGTAGAGGATGGCCGCGGTGGGGCAGGCGTGGGCGCATTCGGGGTCCCCCCCGCAGAGGTTGCACTTGAAGGCCTTGCGGGTGTCGGGATCGTAGAACATGGTCCCGTAGGGGCAGGCGATCGTGCACAGCTTGCAGCCCACGCAGAGATCGTCCACCACGTCTTTGGCCCCGGCGGCGTTGATGGTGATGGCGCCCACCGGGCAGGCCGTCATGCACCAACCTTCCGCGCACTGCGTACACGTGTAGGGCGCGTAGGAGGTGTGGCCTTCGAAGGGGGACACGCGAATGACCGACTTGGCGGGCTGGAACATCCCCGTCTGCATGTAGGAACAGGCGAGTTCACAACGGAGGCAGCCGGTGCAGCGCTCCGGAATGATCTTGAGGACTTTCATCGCTTCTTGCCGGCCTTCCCCTTCCCGCCGCGCTCCAGCCGCTCGATGAACTCGTCGAGGGGGATCGCGGCCATCGTCATGGCGGCGGCGCCGCCCCGCGCGCCCACCTCGACCGACACCCGCGAGATGGTGGCGTTGTCCGGCGCTTCGATGACGGTGACGAAGTCGTAGGGGCCGAGGACGGCGTACTGGGCCAGCACGCGCGCGCCCATGCGCACGACATCGGCGTTAACCTTACGGATCCAACCGGGACGCTCCCGCACGACCTTGCGGCCAGACTCCGAGAGCGTGCTCAGCATGATGTACAGGCTCACGACCGGATCTCCTTTCGCAGCGGCGGGTAGTATATCAGACGGGCGCCTCCTCGCTCGACGGCCGGAGAAATGCGTAGACCGACGAGAAGTCCTTCCGGCCGTAGCCGTGCGTGGAGGCCAGGCGGAGCAGTTGCTGGGCCGCCGGCGCCACCGCCACCGGCACCCGCAGCTCGCGGGCGGCGTTCACCGCGAGGCCCAGGTCCTTGGCCATGAGATCGGTCATGAACCCTGGTGCGTAGTCGCGGTTGGCGGCGGCTTGCGCCACCATGCCCGGCACCGGGTGACCGTGCTCCATGACCCACGTGTTGCCCGATGACTTGGCGATGACCTGGGTGAGGATGCCGGGGTCGACCCCGAAGCCTTCGGCGATGCGGAAGGCCTCGCTCACTGCCACCATGGCCACGCCGGCGATCAGATTGTTGCAGAGCTTGGCGACCTCGCCCGAGCCTACCGCGCCGACGTGGATGATCGTGCTGCCCAGTGCGGCCAGCGCGGGCCGCGCCTCCTCGAGGTCGCGGGCCTCCCCGCCGACCATGATGGTCAGCGTGCCCGCCACGGCGCGAGGGACCGCTCCCGACACGGGCGCATCCAGGAACCGGACGCCGGCCTCGCGCAGCCGCGACGCCACCCGGCGGCACACGCCGGGATCGATCGTCGACATGTCCACGCAGAGCCGGCCCCGGGAGATCCCCTCGAGCACGCCGGCGGGCCCCAGGTAGGCCACCTCCACATGCGAGGACGACGGCAGCATCGTCACGATGAGCTCGCCCTGCTTGGCCGCCTCGGCGGCCGAGCCGGCGGCCGTGGCCCCGAGCGCGATGGCCGCGTCCAGCGCCGGACGAGACACATCGTAGGCGACCACGGCGAACCCCTTGGCGAGCAGGTTCCTGACCATCGGCTGTCCCATGGTGCCGGTGCCGATGAAAGCGATTTTCATAACTGGCTCCTGTTAGCGGGGGCCGCGAGACCGGCTCAGGCCGAGGGTGGCCTGCTCTAGGTGCGCGTGGCTCCGCTCAATACCATCTGGGTTTGTATCGTCAGCGAGAGGAGCCG
>JBOHPM010000209.1:0-5947 GCA_050731715.1 Candidatus Rokuibacteriota bacterium | reverse complement strand
CGCTCAGGCGCCGGCGCTTCACGCTCGACGAGTATCACCGGATGGGCGAGGCCGGGATCCTCGGCGAAGACGACCGGCTCGAGCTCATCGAGGGCGAGATCATCGAGATGTCGCCGATCGGCAGCCGTCACGCCGCAACCGTGGCCCGGATCCACCATCTGTTCTCGACACGCCTGGGCGACCGGGCCGTCGTGTGGAGCCAGAACCCCTTGCTGCTGGTCCAACATCAGTCGGAGCCGCAGCCGGACGTCATGCTGCTTGCGCCCCGCACCGACTTCTATGCCGCAGGCCTGCCGGAGCCGCCCGACGTGAGACTGCTGGTCGAAGTGGCCGACTCGTCCCTCCTGTACGATCGCCGGACGAAGCTGCCGCTTTACGCGCGCGCGGGCGTGGCCGAGGCCTGGCTCGCGGACCTTGAGGCGGGCCGGATTGAGATCCACCGGGTCCCGGCCGGCGGGCGGTACCGCGAGGTTCGACTGCCTCAAGGAGGCGAGCTGTTCGCGCCTGCCGCATTTCCCGATCTCATCGTCACGCTCGGCGAGTTGCTGGGCTGACACCTGAGGAGCGTGCAGCATGAAGGCCTACTGGATCACGCCCGGCCCCGGCGGCACGAAGGTCGAGCTGCGCGAGACACCCACGCCCGAGCCCAAGGCCGGCGAGATCCTCGTCCGGGTGCGGGCCACGTCATTGAACCGCGGAGAGTTGCTCGGCGGCAAGGCCGGCGCTGCCGCCAAGCCCGGCGGTGGCGAATGCTCGGGTGATGTGGTGAAGCTCGGCGCGGGCGTCACCGGGGTCTCGGTTGGTGACCGGGTGATGGGCCGCTGCGGCGGCGGCTTCGCCGAGTACGCGATCATCGACGCGCGGGAAGTCATGGCGGTGCCGGCGAAGCTCTCGTGGGAAGAAGCGGCGGCGACACCGCTGGTCTTCGCGGTGGTCTACGACATGCTGGTCGCCCAGGGTCATCTCGCAGCCGGGCAGTGGCTGCTGGTCACGGGCGTCTCGTCCGGCGTCGGCGTGGCCGCTCTCCAGACCGGGAAGGCGTTGGGCGCGCGGGTGATCGGCACGTCGGGGTCCGCCGAGAAGCTGGCGCGCCTGGAGAAGCTCGGGCTCGACGTGGGCATCAAGACCCGGGCCGGCGACTTCCACGACGCGGTGATGAAGGCCACGGAGGGCAAGGGCGTGAACCTCGTGGTCAACAACGTGGGGGGATCGGTCTTCGCCGAGACGATCCGGGTGCTGGCTTACGAGGGCCGGCACGCCACGGTGGGTTACCTGGACCGCGTGATGACGGCCACACTGGACATCGAGACGCTGCACACGAAGCGGCTCACGCTCTTCGGTGTGAGCAATCGACTCCGCACCGCTCCCCAGCGGGCCGAGACGGTGCGGGGCTTCATCAAAGACGTCCTGCCCCACTTCCAGGACGGCCGCATCCGGCCGCTGGTCGACAAGGCCTTCGCCTTTGCCGAGCTGCCGGCGGCCATTTCCTTCATGGAGTCCGATGCCCAGGTCGGCAAGATCGTCGTCCGAGGCGCGTAGCGTGGACATTGCCATCCCGATCTTCGAGGGCATCACGGCGCTGGATGCCATCGGTCCCTACGAGGTCCTCTCGCGCCTGCCTGGCGCCCACGTGCGCTTCGTGGCCCTGGTACCCGGGACGTACCGCACGGACAATGGCCAGCTCGCGCTGGTGGCCGACGAGGCGCTGGCGGCGATCCCGCATCCCGAGATCGTCCTCGTGCCGGGCGGCTTCGGGACCCGCGCCCTCATGACGGAATCCGAGGTCCTGGACTGGCTCCGCGCCGCGCACACGACGAGTCAGTGGACCACCTCGGTGTGTACGGGCTCGCTCCTGCTAGCCGCGGCCGGCATCCTGCGCGGCCTCGAAGCGACCACGCACTGGCTGTCGCTGGAGCGGCTCGCCGAGTTCGGGGCCCGGCCCGTCCAGCGGCGCGTGGTGGAGCAGGGCAAGGTCATCACCGCGGCCGGCGTCTCGTCGGGCATCGACATGGCGCTGACGTTGGCCGCCCGGATCGCCGGCGACGAGGCGGCCCAGGCCATCCAGCTCTCCATCGAGTACGACCCCCAGCCGCCGTTCTCGGCGGGCTCGCCGCGGACGGCGCCGCCCCAGGTGGTGGAACGGGCGCGACAGCGCATGCGGGCGCGGCTGGAAGCCCAGGCCAGCGGGACAGCCGGCCGGGCCTGAAACGATCGCGGTCGCTCGCGAGGAAGGACGGGACGATGGCGAAGGCGCTCGAGGGAATTCGCGTGCTCGACCTGACCCAGTACGAGGCGGGCCCGAGCTGCACGCAGATGCTCGGCTGGCTGGGGGCCGAGATCATCAAGATCGAGCCGCCGGCCGGCGAGCCCGGCCGCACCGCGCTGTCGGACAAGCGAGGCGAGGACGCCTGGTTCTTCCTGCTGCTGAACTCCGGCAAGAAGGGCGTGACGCTCAACCTCAAATCGCCTCGCGGAAAGGCGATGCTCGAGGAGATGGTCAAGGGCGCCGACGTCGTCGTCGAGAACATGGGACCGGGCGCGATGGATCGCCTCGGGCTCGGTTACGAGGCGCTGCGGCGCCTCAATCCCCGGATCATCGCCGCCTCCGTGAAGGGCTTCGGCAGCTTCGGGCCCTACGCCGACTACAAGAGCTTCGAGTGGATCGCCCAGGCCATGGCCGGCGCCATGAGCATGACGGGATCACCGGACGGCCCACCCACCAAAGCGATCGGCGGCCTAGCCGACACCGGCGCCGGCCTGCACACGGCGATCGGCATCCTGGCCGCGATCATCCAGCGTCAGGCCACGGGCGTGGGGCAACAGGTGGAGGTCGCCCAGCAGGAGGCCGTGGTCAACCTGCTCCGCATCCACCTGCGTGACACCTACGTCACCGGCAAGCCCGCGGCACGCCAGGGCAACCGCTCGGCCGTCGCCGCGCCCTCGAACATCTATCGCTGCCGGCCCTTCGGCCCCAACGACTACGTCTTCATCCATCTGGCCGGCGCCGAGATGTGGAAGACCCTGGCCACGATCATCGGCCGTCCCGAGCTGGCCGACGATCCCCGCTACGCCGACCGCCGCGACCGCGTGCAGTTCATCGACGAGATAGACGCCATGATCGAGGCGTGGACCGAGAAGCGGACCAAGCACGAGGTGATGGAGACCCTGGCCGGGGCCGGGCTGCCCTGCGGGGCGGTGCTCGACTCCAGCGAGGTGCTGACCGATCCCCATCTCAAGGCGCGCGGCATGATCGTCGAGCTCGAGCATCCCCGGCGTGGCACCTATCCCATGCCGGCGAACCCCGTGCGCCTGTCCGAGTCCCCCACCGAGATGGTGCGGGCGCCGCTGCTCGGCGAGCACAACGCCGAGGTCTACGGCAAGCTGCTGGGCTACGGCGCGGCTGAGATCGAGAAGCTCCGCCGCGAAGGAGTGATTTAGACTCCCTCGGCTCCGCCGGCCGCGCGGCGGGCGCAATCGAGCCCCCAGGCTCGATTGAGACGCGAGTGGGGGGGGGTATGGGGGGCCATTTCGGGACCCCCCATGAAAAAGGAGAGCAACCATGGCGCGCAAGTACGACGTCATCGATGCCGATGGACACGTGCTCGAGCCGGTAGACATTTGGGACAAGTACATCGACCCCGGCTACCGCGAGCGCGCGCCGAAGATCATCGTGGACACCGACGGCAAGGAGCGCCTGCTCGTGGAGGGCAAGGTGCTGGGCAGCCAGAAGGGCTTCGGCGTCATCGGAGCCCTCGGCGCCCGCCAGGGCACGGTGGATCAGTCCACCATGAAGTACGTGGAAGGCCGCAAGGGCGGCTTCGACCCGCATGCTCGCATCGTCGACCTCGATTTCGATGGCATCGACGCCGCGTTCCTGTATCCCAGCATCGGTCTCTTCTCCGGCGCCGTCCAGGAGCCCAACCTCGCCGCCGCCATGTGCCGGGCCTACAACCGCTGGCTCGCCGACTACTGCCAGCCCTATCCCGACCGGCTCTTCGGCGTGGCGATGCTCCCGATGCAGTCGATCGATCTGGCCATCGAGGAGATGCGCTTCGCCCGGAACGAGCTGGGCATGCGCGGCGGCTTCCTCCGTCCCAACCCCTACAATGGGCGGATGCTCAACCATCCGGACTACGCGCCGTTCTGGGCCGAGGTGCAGGAGCTCGACTTCTCCATCGGCCTGCACGAGGGCGCCAGCGGCGGCATGCCGCAGGTGGGCGTCGATCGCTTCGAGGCGCGCGGAGCCAAGCACATCATCTCGCACACCATGGAGATGATGCTGGCGTCGCTGAGCGTGATCTGGGGCGGCGTGTGCGAGAAGTATCCGAAGATCCGGGTGGGCTTCCTCGAGAGCGGCGGCGGGTGGATCGCCCCCTGGCTCGACCGGATGGACCGGCACTTCGACGACCAGGGCTTCAACGACTCGGGGCTCACGATCCGCCCCAGCGAGCTGTTCCAGCGAAACTGCTGGATCTCGTTCGAGCCGGTCGAGGGCTGCCTCAGCGCGCTCGCCGAGTACATCGGCCCGCACAAGATCCTGTGGGCGACGGACTATCCGCACCCCGACGGGTTCTTCCCCGGCGCTCCCAAGATGATCGCCGACCGCCCGGAGCTGTCGGCGGAGACCAAGCGCCAGATCCTCGGCGGTGGGGCCCGGGGGTTTTACAAGCTGTAGCGAGTAAAAGATGGGGGACCTCGCCGCTCCCTTCGCGGTCCGCTTCACAGGTCGCATCGGTCGAGGTGGAGAGTAGCTCACCGGCGGGGCCGATGCGGGCGTCGGCGACGCCGAGTCTGCCCGAACTGTCCGCCGTCCAAGAAGACCTTCGTTCGCATCACCCGTGTCGTCGTGTGGGTCGGGGCAATCGTCCTGGGCGGTACCCGGCTTCGTTCTTCAAGCGCTCGGGCAGATCCTGTCGTCAGGAGGAACACGATGACGCCGACGTTGATGACAGCAGCGCTGCTGCTGCTGGCACTCGGCGGTTGCGCCAGCGTCTCGAAGACGTACGACGAGCAGGGGCGGGAGGCGTATGCCCTCGACTGCACTGGCTGGGGGCGCTCCTGGACAACGTGCCAGGAGAAGGCGACGGAACTATGCGGCCCGCATGGCTACACGGTTAGCGCGCAGGCCAGCGGGCTTGTCTTCGTTGGCGGGACCCTTACGTCAAGGCGAATGATGACGGTAACGTGCGGCCCCGACAAAGAGCCAGCAGGAGGAACGCGCTAATCGCCGAGGTTCGGGCTAGGCCGGCCCCGCGAAGCCGACGTAAACGTTGGCAGCGTTCTGCGGCTCCACCAGCATCGCCTGCTCGCCGGTGTTGCGGGTGCCGCGCACCGGCGGCGGCATGCCGTGCTCGACCATGAAGCGCGCGGCGGCGTCCATGCTGCTGGTGCGGTATAGAGCCTGGAAGGGCCCCGGCCCCTGGCGCTGGAGCGCCTCGGCGGCCGGGCCAGGCGCGTACGCCTGGGCCACGGCAAGGCCGGTCGGCCCGAGCTCGAATACCGCCATCTCGGCCATGATCACCGTGCCGCGATAGGTCTCGGGCACCGGCATGCCGAGCACGCGCGCGTAGACTTCGGCGGTCTTGGCGGCATCCGGCACGCTGATGTAGACGCGCTCGAGCCGCAGCACGCCGTTGGGATGCTTGCCGGCGTTGGGAACCTGCCGGCGCCGTTCGGTCACGGGCGTCAGGTGCTGGAGGAAGATCAAAGGCAGCGGGTTGCCCGGGCCGAGAAGCGCCGTCTGCCATCGCAGCTCTTGCCCGCCCGGCGTGCGGCGGCTCCCTTCCTTCGGATCACTGACGTCCACGCCGCGCTGGCGCATCGCGGCCACGTCCGCGGCCAGATCGTCGCTCTGCAGGGCGACGGCGTAGAAGCCGCCGCCCCGGGCCAGGGAGTTGGCGAGGCCGGTGATGGGACTGCCGGGAACGGCGGCCGCCGCCCGTAGCTC
>JBOHPM010000208.1:0-5954 GCA_050731715.1 Candidatus Rokuibacteriota bacterium | reverse complement strand
AATCGAGCCCGAGGCTCGATTGCTCCGGTGACGCCGACATGGCCCCCCATACCCCCCCACTCGCGCCTCAATCGAGCCCGAGGCTCGATCGCGCTCGCGACCCTGCGTGATGGGCCCCGGTCGCGGGCGGTGGCTCCGGTGGGTCGTGCTGGCGCTCTCTCTGCTCGCGATCGGGCTCATCGCCCGCCACGCCGCCGCCCTCAGCCTGGCGCTCTCCCTCGCCTGGCCCGCGGCCGAGGGCTGGCTGGCTCCGCTCGGAGCGAGCGCGGCCCATGAAGACCTCGTCCTCGACGTCGCCGGGCGACGCATCAGCGCCGATCTCTATCAGCCCGCCGCGCCCGGCGGTGCGCTCGTGCTCATCCACGGGCTCTCGCCCTCGGGCCGCCGTCAGCCCGACCTGGCGCGGCTGGCGCGCCTCATCGCCGAGCAGGGTCACTCGGTCGTGGTACCCCACATCGAAGGGCTGGCCCGCTTTCGCCTGAGCGGGGCCGAGGTGGAGGACATTCGCGGCGTGGTCGACTACGCGCGGCGCCGTTGGGGCTCGGTCGGGCTCGCCGGATTCTCGTTCGGCGCGGGGCCAGCGCTGCTGGCGGCGGCCGATGTTCCCGACCTCCGGCTGGTCGGCTCGTTCGGCGGCTACGCCGACCTGCGCCACGTCGTGTCGTTCGTCACCACCGGCGTGCACCACTGGCAGGGACAGCAGCACGTCGAGAGCCAGGAGCCGTACAACCGCTGGAAGCTCCTCGCCATGCTGGCGGCGAGCGTGGGCCGCGAGCCCGACGGCGTCCGCCTGGAGGCCATCGCGACCAGACGGCTTGCCGACCCGGCCGACGACACGGCCGCGCTCGAGGCTCGCCTCGACGCCGAGGGTCGGGCCGTGCTGGCGCTGGTGATGAACGAGCGTGAGGAGGCGGTCGAGGGGTTGCTGGCTGCCCTTCCCGCCCCCGCCCGCAGAGCCCTGGAGCGTCTCTCACCCCTGAGCGCCGTCGGCCGCATCCGGGCCCCCCTGCTCATCGCGCACGGCGCGCAGGATCCGTCCATACCCTTCACGGAAAGCCTCCGGCTGGCCGCCGCGGCCAGCGGCCGGGCGCGGTTGACCATTTTCGAAACCTTCCATCACACCGGTCCTCCGCCCGGGGGGCTCACACTTGCCGCCCGGGTCGTCGACGGCGCTCGCCTCCTGCGGCTGGTCGACGACCTCCTTTCACGCCGCTAGGGGAGCGGTGTTTTATAGAGAGCGATGGGGCCCCAGCCATTCGAAGCGGTTCTTGAGGCGCATCATGCGGAGATCTTTCGCTATTTACGCCGGGTGACCGCGCGGTCGAGCGACGCCGACGACCTCTCGCAGGAAACCTTCTTGCGGGCCTGGAAGGCCTACCGGGGCCTGGACGGTGGCGCCAATGTCCGGGCCTGGCTCTTCACGATCGCCACCAACCTGGCCCGGAATCACTTCCGCGACGAGCGCCGGCGGCGCAACGCCCAGGCCCAGGCCCGGTCCGTGCGCTCCGAGTTCGACGGCGCCCAGCCCGACGGCGAGGCGGTGTTCAACGAGACCCGGACCCGTCTCGATGCGGCCGTGGCGCGCCTGCCGCTCAAGCAGCGGCTGGCTTTCGTGCAGCGCAAGATCCACGACCTAGACTACGAAGCGATCGCGCGAAGTCTCGGCTGCTCCGCGGAGACGGCCCGGGCCCACGTGTTCCAGGCCCTCAGGAAGCTCCGCCGTGAGCTCGAGGGGCTCGCGCTACCCGCGATGGAGCGCCAGGCATGACACCCAAGCCCAACGTGTGCGTACAGATCGAGTCGGACCTCGTCGCCGCCGCCACCGGTGAGGCCGAGGCCGCGGTGACGCGCCGGGTCCACGACCACATCGGCGTCTGCGCGTCGTGCGGCGGCGAGTACGCCCGTTACCGAGCGCTCGAGCATGCCCTGGGCTCCTGGCGCCAAGCGCCGCCGCTCCCGGCCGGGCTGGAGGACGCCCGAAAGCGGCTGGATTCGAGCCTCGGTGACCTCAAGCGGCGGGCCTTGATCTATCGCATCTTCCCCTCCCCCCTCGGCAACATCCTCATCGCGACGTCGGAACAGGGCGTGTCCCTCGTCGAGTACCTGGGCCGGGCCAAGAGCGTGGCCCATTCACGCCTGGGCCGCCTTCACGGCGTGGAGAGCGTCGAGGACGGCGACGATCTGGAAGGCCTCCATCGGGAGCTCCTGGACTATCTCGCGGGCCGGCGCAACCGCCTCGGCTGGCCGCTCGATCTGCGCCTGGCGCGAAGCGAGTTCCACCGGACCGTGCTGCGGGCGACCTCCGAGATCCCCTACGGGGCCCTCATGTCGTACGCGGGCGTCGCCTGCGAGGTGGGTCGGCCCTCGGCCACGCGCGCCGTCGCCCAGGCCCTGCGCTGGAATCCCCTGCCCATCGTCATTCCCTGCCACCGCGTGGTCGGCGCCACGGGTCATCTCGTCGGCTATGCTGGCGACAAGCTCGGCCTCAAGGAGCGTCTGCTCTCCACGGAAGGCATCCGCGTCGAGCACACCCACGGCACGGCCCAGGTGAACCCGCGGGCGATGTACGTCGGCGAGCCCAACGATCAGTGGTATTGCCTGCCCACCTGCGGATCCCTCGAGTCCCTGACCCATCCCCGACGGCTGGTCTTCTTCGGCACACGACAGCGCGCCGAAGGCTCCGGACGGGAGCCCTGCACGACCTGCCGCCCCGATCTGCATCCCCTCGCGTCCTAGCCGCACCGAGACTCGCTCGTCATTCGCTCCGGGTTTCACAGCACCACGCGACCGGGGTCTTACCCGGTGACATGGACGTCAACGACTACACTCTGACGTGGCTCGTCCGGCAGCGGCACGCCGAGATGCTGGAGGCGGCCCAGCATCGTGCGCTGCTCGCGCGGGTGCCGCCCCGGTCCGGTCGCCTGCGGCTCGCGGTGGGCACCGTCCTCATCCGGATGGGCGCCTGGCTGCTGCGTCGCGAGTACGCCGCAGGCTGACCTGGGTCCCTACGCATCGCGCGTCGTCACGGGCTCGCGCCGGACCAGCGGCGGCAAGCAGGCAAGCGCGATGGCGACGCTCACGGCGATACCAGCCAGGAGGAGCCAGGCCGCTGCGTAACCGCCGGTGGCCTCGACCACCAGGCCGAAGAGCGGCGGGCCCACCAGGACTCCCGACCAGGCGCAGGCGACGGCCACGCCGGTGAGGAGTCCCGCGTGGCGCGCGCCGCCGATCTCGGCCACGAGCGCGAAGTAGAGGCCGACCCAGCCGAAGGCGCCCGCACCGGCCAGGGGCGCCAGGATCCACAACATGGCGCGCGGCAGCGCGTGGTCCAGGGCAAAGACGACGCAGGCGCCGGCTCCGAGGAGCGCCGTCGCGACGACCCCCGGTCGGCGACGGCCGCCCAAGACACGGTCGCTCACCAGGCCCCAGACGAGCCGATTGGCGGTGCCGCCGGCCTGCGTGAGGGCGAGCAGCTGTCCGGCCGCCACGGAGGAGATGCCAAAGCTCTCCCTGGCGTACAGCGCGAAGTGCGCGAGCAGTGACGCCTGCACCATCGACAGCAGAAACCCGCCGGCGAAGAGCACACGCACTCCCCGCCGCGCCAGGAACACCTCGAGCTCGCTCAGTCGGGGCGGGGCAGGAGCGTCCGTGTCCTCTTCCCACAGGGGACTCCGGTAGAGTGCCACGACCGCGAGGCTGCTCATGGCGATCGCGCCGGCGACCGTGAGCGCGCTGCGCCAGCCAAACTCGGCCGCCACGACGGGCAGCAGCAGGGCGCCGGCGATGCCGCCCAGCGTCAAGCCGGTCTGCTTGATTCCCATGGCCATGCCGCGCTCGGACGATGGGAACCAATCGACCACGGCTTTGCCGGTCGCCGGATTGCCCACGCTGAAGCCGAAGCCCGCCCCGATGAGACAGACGAGCAGGAGCGGCAGGCCCGCGGCGATCGACGCCGCCAGTGCCACCAGCAAGCCGGTCACGGTCACGCCGAGCGCGAGCGTCGGTCGGACGCCGAGGCGGTCGCTGAGCCAGCCGGCGGGCAAGGACATCAGGACGCCGCCGAGGTAGACGGCGGGCAGCAGCAAGCCGATCTCCACCGGGCTCAGGCGCAGATCGTCGCGGAGGAACGGCGCCAGCGGCGCCACCGCGAGCGCTGCCAGCGCGGCAGCCGCATAGGCCAGCGTGACCAGCGCCAGCATGGCCCAGCGAGTCATCAGCCCGTCCTTGTCCACTCGCTCCCCCGGGCCGAAATCTTAGCGCGGGGGGCGTTACAAGGGTCTGGCGCTGCGTGAGCTAGGGCGTCTAGCCCTCGGGACCGGGATCACCTCGTCGGCGGGCATGCCGGTGCGGCGGGCGTGCTCACGAATGGCGTCGGCATCGACGGGCGGCGACGGTGCCACTCGGTGGCTTGCTCGAAGGCATGTCCCACGCGCAGCACGGTTGCTTCGTCGAAGGGCCGCCCGGCGAGCTGGAGCGAGCACGGCAGTCCCGTCGTCGAGAACCCGCTGGGCAGCGCGAGCGCGGGCAGGCCGGTCAGGTTGAAGGGCGACGTGTTGCTGCGGGGGAACGGGTACGGCAGATCGGGATCCTGGGCGAAGGCAAAGGTCACAGCCGGGCTCAGCATCGTCGGTGAGGCCAGCACGTCCACACGGCGCAGGACCTCCCGCATCTCGGCCTGCAGCCGCGCCCGCAGCCGCTGGGCCTGGACGTACTCCACGCCGGAGAAGAGCCCGCCGGTCAGGAGCTTCTCGCGCAACCCCTCCCCGTAGAGGTGGGGGCGCTCGCGCAGGTCGCGCTCGTGGTAGGCGAACGCCTCGGACAGCATGATGGCCATGTAACAGGGCGCCGCCCACACCGTGGGGAGCGCGACCTCCTCGACGCTGGCGCCCAGTGCGCTCAGCGTCTGCAACGCCCGCTCGAACGCCGTCACCACGTCGGGGGCGACCCCGTCGAGGAAGAACCCGCGCGACACGCCGATCCGAAGGCCGCGGATGGACTGGCCGAGCCCGCTCAGGTAGTCGTCGACGGGAGCCCGGCCGGAGGCGGGGTCGGCGGGGTCGTGGCCGGCGATCGCGCCGAGCAGCCAGGCGCAGTCCTCGACGGTCCGGGCCATCGGTCCCGCGTGATCCAGCGTCCAGGACAGCGTGACGACACCGGCACGACTGCACCGGCCGTAGGTGGGCTTGAGCCCGACGATGCCGGAGAAGGCCGCCGGCCCGCGGATCGAGCCCCCGGTGTCGGAGCCGAGCGAGCCCACGGTGAGCCCGGCCGCCAGCGCCGCACCCGAGCCCGAGGACGAGCCCCCGGGGATGTGGGCCAGATTCCACGGGTTGCGCGCCGGCATGAAGCGATGCCCCGGGAACTGGATGCCGAAGGCGAACTCGTGGGTGATCAGCTTGCCCAGCAGCACGCAGCCGGCGGCCTGCAGGCGAGCCACACACGTCGCGTCGTCGGTGGGCACCCAATCGGCCAGCACCGCCGAGCCCGCGGTCGTCCGGATGCCGCGCGTGGCGTAGAGGTCCTTGTAGGCGACGGGGATCCCCAGCAGCGGACGCGGATCGTTCTGTAGAATGGCCGTCTCGGCGGCCTTGGCGTCGGCGAGCGCGCGGTCGGCGGTGAGGGTGACGAAGGTGTGCAGCGTGGGGTCCAGGCGCGCGATCCGCTGCAGGAGCGCCTGGGTCAGCTCCACCGGCGAGAGCTCGCGCTTGCGGAAGCGTCGGGCGAGCTCGCGGATGCCGACGTAGGCGAGCTCGTCGTCCGTGGCCGGCGTTACGGCGCCGGTCGGCGTCGCGGGGCTGGCCGGCGTCGGCGCCCGAGGCCCCGGGGCGGCCTCGCTCGCAACCCCGGCGCCACCGGCCGGGCCCCCGGGATTGAACGTCACAGCGGGCTCGAGCGTGCCCGCGGCGCGCCAGTCCTCGGCCCGGATCGCGGCCAGCACGAGGGCCAGGATCTTG